>NZ_JAWJYP010000016.1:35251-78459 GCF_033063275.1 Nitrosomonas sp. Is37
TGACGTTTATATTGTTGATAATACTGGTGATGTTGTCACTGAAAATCTCAATGAAGGCACCGACACGGTCAACAGCAGCGTAACCTATGCACTATCAGCTAATGTGGAGAATCTAACCCTGACAGGTACATCCGCCATCGATGGTACCGGCAATGACCTGGCTAACATATTGAGAGGCAATTCAGCGGTTAATCAGCTGAATGGCGGCGCAGGTAATGACGTACTCAATGGCGGTGCTGGAGCCGATACCACGAGCGGCGGACTCGGCAATGACGTTTATATTGTTGATAATACTGGTGATGTTGTCACTGAAAATCTCAATGAAGGCACCGACACGGTCAACAGCAAAGTAACCTACGCACTATCAGCCAATGTGGAGAATCTCACCCTGACAGGTACATTGGCCATCAATGGTACCGGCAATGACCTGGCTAATAGAATCACTGGAAATACCGCTGACAATCAGTTAGATGGAGGTGCGGGTAACGACATCCTCGATGGGAAAACTGGCACTAATACGCTAACGGGTGGGGCAGATAAAGATATCTTCAAATTCACCACCGCCGGTCATAGTGACACGATCACTGATTTCACTGTAAGTGATGACACTATCATGCTTGAGAATGGTGTTTTTACTTCATTAACGACCACCGGGAGATTGGCTGCCGATCAGTTCACAATTGGTTCCCAAGCATTGGACGCGAATGATTTCATCATATACAACGATGCAACAGGGGCATTATTATACGATGCAGATGGCAGCGGTGCTGATGCTGCCGTACAAATTGCTACGGTTGGTACTGGTCTAGCCATGACCAATGCGGATATTGTGGTGATTTAGCTAAACAAGCTAGCTAATTAGAAGTTAACAATCAGAGAATGCTTTCCTAATTCTCCATATACAGGAATTAGGAATTTAAAAAACCCCGGCAAAACCCCGGGGACTTGATATGGGAAGCATCCTCCTTTCAGTAGCTTTAATTCAAGGTACACGCCTCAGTTCTGAACACTTTTTCCATTAATGAATAAAAATAGGTGTCAGTCATTGAAAAATAGGTGTCAGTCATTGCATAGTGCATGAAGCGCATTTATGATACGTAGCCATAAATGAATATGGAGAAGAATGGTTTTATGGCACGTCCGATCAGGCTGGAATTTTCGAATGGTTTATACCATGTTATGTCAAGAGGGAACGGTGGAGAAGCTATTTTTGCTGAAGATGAGGATAGACAGCAGTTTCTTGATTTATTAGCAGAGCTGATGACACGCTATCAAGCAATATGTTATGCCTACTGCCTTATGGATAATCACTATCATCTTTTGCTAGAAACGCCCAAGGCAAATCTATCTCAAATAATGCGAGGACTAAACGGGCGTTATACAAGATTTTTCAACAAAACGCGCCAACGATTGGGGCATGTGTTTCAGGGTCGGTATAAAGCGATTATTGTGCAAAAGGATAACTACTTACTTGAACTGTCGCGCTATATCATTTTCAATCCAGTACGTGCCGGTATAATTGATGTTCCAGAAAACTATAGCTGGTCCAGTTATAGTGCCACCATAGGTCGGTATACATGTCCTGACTAGCTTGCTGCTGATAATTTACTCAGTTTGTTCGATCATCAAAGAAGAAAGGCCATTCGCTTATACAAAGTGTATGTCAGTCAGGGTGTTGATCAGCCTTTCTCTGGAAAGGTATTACAACAAGCCTATTTAGGCGATAATGCTTTTATTGGTGAGGTACAAAAACATATTAGTTTGAAACAAAGTGATAGTATTCATATTACCAAGCGATCGAAGAAATCACCCAAGAAACCAATGGATGAAATTGTTGCCGGCATTACTGATAGAGGAGAAGCAATGAATGCGATATACAAAACGGGACATTACACCATGTTTGAAATTGCAACGTATTTTAATGTCCATTACAGCACTGTTAGTCGGTTAATTCGTTCATTTTGCAAGATACAATGACTGACACCTTTTTTGTGACAATGACTGACACCTTTTTTGTGAGAGAGCGTACGGAAGTTATTTAAATGGACTTATACTTTACAGAAAAAGATGTCAAAAATCATGGAAAGTGAAGTTTTGATTGGCGGAATTGAGAAAAGAGAAATCGTAATCGTAGACTATGATCCGATTTGGCCAAACAAATTTCTAGAGCATAAGAAAAAGATTGAAGTAGCCTTGAAAGACAGTTTTATCTTAATCGAACACATTGGATCAACATCAGTTCCGCAGCTGGCGGCCAAGCCAATAATTGACATCATTATTGTTGTTGAAGATTCTAGTAATGAAGCAACCTATCTCCCAACATTATTGGATGCTAGTTATGTTCTCCGGGTGAGAGAGCCCGAATGGCATCAACATAGAATGGTTAGAACTCCAGAACGGGATGTTCATGCACATATTTTTTCGCTTGGGTGTCCGGAGATTAAAAGGCAAATTGCCTTTCGAAATCGACTACGGCAGATTGACGGAGAACGTCTTCTGTACGAGTCTGTCAAGCGTCAATTGGCAAAACAGGACTGGACAGACATGAACGCATATGCTAGCGCAAAAGCGGAGGTTGTAGAGCAAATTACTGCTCGGGCGTTAAGCGAGTCAGACGGTATCTGACCCCATTCTGTATGCTCTTTATAGTTCAATTCTTAAATTATTACTTACGTTTAAATATCTGCTTTAACCTCCTAAGGTCCATGAAAATATTTATGCTATATAAAGTAAATATTTGTGTAGCATCAATCAATTGAATAAGATTTCCTTACTATCCGAATCAAGATGCTCAGGTTTTTTGTAACTCAATCAGATCAAAGTCTTACCAAATTACTGCAATGGCAAACAAAAAGAGCTAGCTTTAAAGTCGCGCTGATTTGTATCGTGGCAGCGTTGGTGCTGACCCTTCATCGCTATTTGGGAGATTATCGTTTTGTGTTATCGGTTTTAAAAAGCATAGAACTAAACAACCTCTCAAATATATTTCAATCATTCATGTTGCATCATGTTAATGCCCAATTACATCAATTAATGTTCTGGGCATCATCCATCGTTTTGTTTTATTTCATTCTGCCATTGCTAGTAATTGTGCTGGTGATAAAAGAAAAACCCGGTGATTATGGATTAGCGCCTAATTACAGTTTTAGCAATTACAGGCCTTACTTGATCATGATCATCAGTATGATTCCATTAATTGCTTATTTCTCAGGAACAGATGGTTTTCTGGCAAGCTATCCATTTTATAAAGTAGGGAAAAATGAGGGGCTTTATCCAAATTTTGTAATCTGGGAGATATTTTATTTTCTTCAGTTTATTGCGCTCGAATTTTTATTCCGAGGATTTTTATTGCATGGAACTAAACGAAGATTTGGAGTTTACTCCATATTTGTCATGACGATTCCCTATTGCATGATTCATTTTGGTAAACCTCTACCTGAAACGATTGGCGCAATAGTGGCCGGTATCGTGTTAGGTGCGATGAGTCTGAAAAGTAAGAGCATTTGGCCAGGTGTAATGCTTCATTATGGTATCGCAATCATGATGGATTTAAGTGTTTTGTATCGCAAAGGAATACTATGAATCAATCTGCCAAACTTCTTTCCCATTGAATAAAGTCTCCATAGGAGTTTTCCCATTTCAGATTTTACCCTGATGAGTTCTTTCATTATTGTAATAATCGATCCAACTGTTCAGGTCTTTCTTAAGGATTCTAAATCATAGTTGCGCTTCTTGCGGAAAGTTACTTGATAGAATTCCTGCAGAATGGTTTTGTGAAATCGTTCACAAATACCGTTGGTCTGTGGAGACATCACCTTCGTTTTGGTGTGATCGATATCATTGATTGCGAGGTACAACTGGGGAAACTATTGACTATGCAAACATTTACATTGGTTTTTCTTATTGCACTATTGCTTACAACACTGACCCAGATTTGGCTGGCAGTAAGACATATTCGATATAGTAATGACAGGATTTAAATTTACAAAAAACCAAGAATATGTATTTCTTGGTGATTTCCTGAGCGCGCCTGATATTGCTTACTATGGGTAAGTATGGTGGGAAGAATCATCAATCAGAAACTAGAAGGGGACGATTAACGCCCCCTTTGTTTGCTCAGTGCTAGCTCAGTACAGTGACATCATTCCAGCTAATTTGGCCGGGTTGTTCCGTTACTCCATTTTCAACTTCGAGAAAGGCCGTTACAACGCCATTCTCAATGGTAAATGTAAACCGTTTATCACTGCTGGTGGATAAATCATCATGTCCTGAGCTCATTTTTTCCCTCATTAATATAGGTAAGTAAAGGTATAAACAGTATTACAAATAGTATTACAAATCATGAGACTCTATCGAACACTGCTTATACCCGTCTTAGCTTATTTAATTGGATTAATTGGATCACGTTGCGCTGGGGTTAGTTGATCACTCCAGGAAGCAGGTAGATTCTGAACCCAGCCGTTATACACGACCGGGATTGGCAGGACACCTTGCCCCCCCATTCCAGGATTACCTTTTATGGTGTCATCGAGTTTTGTTGCGCCTGCAGCAAACAGTCCTACTTGACCTGCAATCATGGCATCGGAGGGATCGCCATCATTGTTTGGATCAGGATCGACAATTAGCAGTCTGTTGGAGAATTTGCTGGCAACATACGCATAGTAACCACCTCCTTGTTTGGCGCCGTATTGCACACCGTGGCAACCAGGATCGCAAGGCAACATGGCAACAACTTCATCAGTGCTGGTATTGACAACAGTAATCGTGCCTGTGAGCGTATTGGATGTGACCATATTTTTCCCATCGGGGGAAACGGGGGTTTGAACCGGTAATGCACCTACAGGGCCGGAAATGGTTCCTGCCACGGGATCATAATCTTTTAGCAGATTAATATGCTTGATAACTTGATGTGTGTCCATGTTTATAACAGCGATGGTGTTATCAAGGAAATTCGAAACATAATATTTGCTGCTATCTGGCATCATGCCGGCTGCCAAAGGATGACTGAATTCACCACCGACTTTTGTAAGGGAATCAATAGCATTTGTATGGAAATTGTATTGCGTGGAATCGCCGAAAAGGGCGTTTGCCGTTACCATGGTTTTGCCCTCATGACTCATCCAGTGCGCATGTGGATTACCTTGTCCAATATTCACCGTACGCAGCACCTCAGTTGCGAGCGGAGCTAGTTCCATGACTGAATCTTTTACATCATCGCCGTTATTGGTGACGTGAATCCGATCGCTATCGGGCAGAGTCATCACATGCGCAGGTGATTCGCCCACAGATACATTGCGAATCAATTTACCCGTTTGACGATCAAAAACAGCCAGTTTATCGTCAAACCATTGTGTCACATAAATAACGCTTTGATCTTTATCGGTCCACATATTGTGTGGATTGTTCATGTCGATGGAAGGCAACGCTACTTTGCGGGTGACCTGCCAAGAAGAGCCATCTACCGCTGATACCGTACCTGGTTTTTCTTTTCCTGAGGTGGTTTCAAACTCAGTGGCTACCCAAACTTCACCTACTGCGGGTATTTTAGGATTTTGAAGCGCTGCCAAGGGAATATCATTGCCATAGCGAGCATTCAGCATTTCTGGCAAGTTAACGACGCCACTATCCACACGTACATCAACATTAGGATAGGTAATATGCCATGGTTTATTACTTGCATAGTTCTGCCAGTTATCAGGATTAGTCGCGATAAAGAAAGTGCGTAATAGGCGGGTTGCCAGATCGCTGCTGCTTGGTACGGTAATGCCATTGATTAAACTGAGTGAAGATCCTAAATCCAGACCGGTGGTATTAGGATCATCAACAATCACTGCACCGAGCATGAAAGGATGAATACTGCAGAAAAAAACATATAAGCCTGGCGTTGTCAGCGTTACATCATCGCCCCCATCCGAATGTTTCGTATCATTATGTGGCATACCAGCGGCTCCAGTTGGGAAGATCAAACTGGTTCTCGTGTGCACCGTATTGGAATCACCAGAAAATTTAACCCGCACACCAGGCTGGGCAATTGCAATGGAGCGGTTGCCTGCGATCGCTGTTCCGGTGTCAAACCAGAGTGCTGCGTTGTCTGTCAGTGCAAATCGGACTTCGTTATCACCAGCAGAAACATTGCTTACAAATGACAAGGTTAAGATTGCTGAGGAATAAACTGCCAGGTTCACAATCTTTTTGATAAAAGACCTATCAAACATTAAATGTTCTCCATGGATTAATTAATACTATTCTCAGTTTGCCGTTAGTTTGGCGAAACTGGGTTTTTTACTTTTTCCTATCTCACGTTACAGTGGTTGGTCGTGTTAAACATGGTTGTTAATCTAAAGGTAAAGGAGTTTTCCAACGCGCCTTGCTTCAAGATCATCGGCTGCCATGTACAAGTTCTGCAAAAGCATATGCACTATTTGTGTATCCAATATAGTCGCATAGTCGCTTGAATTGACTATTTGTCGTGCCAGGGCTGGAGCAGAAGTAAGACCTATACTTAGTGTAAGAATTGAAATGTTTGAGAGTCTTCTCATAGCACTCTCCTTGATTTAGTTAATGCAGCATCAGTAAAACCATCACGATGTGCGTTGTGTGATTATTTCCCACACAGAAGGAATAGTAAATGAAAATAATTCTCATGTCTACATTTTGTGTAAAAATTTCCCACAAAATGCTTACCGCATTACCGTATCGTGTTATTATTACAATGTCATCATGTCATTATTACAATGTTATTAATTTCTGATTTAGTTTGATAATCTGATATTCTTATTTTTAAAATGCACTGTGCTTCCTTCCACTTCAATACTTTCACCAGCACTCGTTTCTGCGTTGCGCCGTGTATTGCGGCCATTTATCAAATTGATGCTAGCAAAGGGAATTACTTACAATTATTTATCTGAATTATTAAAAGATATCTTTGTAGAGGTAGCAGAAAAAGAATGCAAGATTGGAGGAAAGCCTTCTAGTGATAGTCATTTGAGCTTACTGACGGGTATCCATCGTAAAGATATCAAACGATTACGTCATAGTGACCATTCCACTATTCAAGTTATCCCGCACGCTGTTTCAATGGGCGCGCGACTCGTAAGCCTGTGGACAAGTGATGCGCGTTATCTGGATGAAAGCAATCAGCCCAGACCATTGCCCAGATTTATTAAAGAAGGCGGAGATATTTCTTTTGAAGGACTGGTTGCCAGTGTGAGCTGTGATATCCGTTCGCGAGTTGTACTTGACGAATGGTTAAGGCTCGGCGTAGCTTGCTTTGATGAAAAAAATCGCGTTTGTCTCAATACCGCTGCATTTGTCCCTGTGCATGGCTTTGATGAAAAAGTTTATTATTTTGGCCATAACTTGCATGATCATGCAGCAGCTGCTACCAGTAATTTGTTACAAGATGGTCAACCATTTTTAGAGCACAGCGTTTATTACGATGCATTAAGCGCGGATTCAGTTAGAGTATTGGCTGAAAAGTCTGAAAGTCTGGGAATGGAATCTTTACTTGCCATCAACAAAGAAGCTATAGAACTAAAAACAAATGATGCATTGAATAATAGTCCACGTTATCGTATGACATTTGGTATTTATTACTTCAGTGAACCTGTTGAGAAGAAAAATAATGTACATAATATGGATGAATAAAAAATATTTTAAAACTTCTGGATAACAAAAATTTCATTAACAACAGCATATCATTTCAGCGCTTCTTATCTATTACGCATTGTTACTTTGTTGCTCATATGCTTAATAAATATATTAGCGAAAAACAATTGCGATACCAACATTTCACAGGTTAATCCTGCAAACCTTTCTCATTCTGAAATAGGCGGTACGGCAGGTGCTTCCGTATCATCCAGAATTCACTTTCTTCCTACTCTTTATGGGTTTATCAGCGCGATATAAAGCAACAGTGCCAAGCACTGTACGGTAACATGTTGCCTCCTCCATCGAATGAAATCCAGCATCCGCCATATAAACCGGCAATAGACCCAGAATGTTATCGTGTACCTCTTCAAACCAACGCACTAACCAAGAGATCAGCCACATGACTGAATCATGTGGCTTGCCGAAATCCGCTACATGCAGTTTGCCACCAGGTTGGAGGACACGGAATGCTTCCCTGAGCATTTGCTGTTTATCTTGCCTCGTTAGATGATGTAGCATCAAACTGGCAAATACGTGATCGAAACTTTCGTCTGCATAGGGTAGACAAGTTGCGCTACCCTGCTGCAGGATGATGATCTCCCCTGCTTCTTCGGTCTTCCTGCGTGCGATATCTAACACCTCGGAATCCACGTCAAGTCCGCATACTGTAGCGTTCGGGTGGGCCTGTTTGATCATCAGGGTGAGCGTGCCTGTCCCGCAGCCAATATCCAACACGCTTTGGCCTGGCTGGATATCCGCTTGAGCAATCAACGCAGTCTTTAACGCCTCTTCAGGAAAGAAGAGCCGCATCATCGGATCGTACCAACGCGTCAACCAGTGGAAATGAAATGCTGGAATATAACGCAAAGGTTTCTTCATGGTGATCAACCTCTCATATAGTGAAAATTTTTTACTGCTACGATTAGCCACCCAATAACCAGGTCATTAAATTGGTTTGCAAATGTAAATTTTTATATTTTTTCGGTTTTAAATGAACGCTGAATCTGCATTTCCTTAATCATTGCATAAATAGCTGGGAAAATGATCAGCGTCAGCACAGTGGCCGAGACCATGCCGCCGACCATTGGAGCAGCAATGCGCCGCGTGACCTCTGAACCGGTGCCCGTGCTCAGCATGACCGGCAACAAACCCACGATGCTGCCGGCAATGGTCATCATGACGGCACGTATCCTTCTCACTGCACCTTCTGACACGGCAGCATAGAGATCTTCAACGGCGACTTTTTCACCGGCTGCATGGCGTTTTGCTGTAATGGATTTGAACGCCTGATCGAGGAAGGTCAGCATCACCATACCGATTTCAGCTGCGATACCCACTAGACCGATGAAACCCACTGCGACCGCAGTACTCATGTTATAACCAAGCCAGTAAATCAGCCAGATGCCCCCGATCACGGAAAAAGGCACTGTCAGCATCACGATCAATGTTTCGGTCAGACGATTGAAATTTAAATAGATCAGCACAAATACGATTAACAGCGTAAGGGGCACCACCACTTTCAATTTCTCGATGGCACGCTGCATATATTCAAACTGGCCGCTCCAGGTAGCGTAGTACCCCGATGAGAATTGTACCTGTTCTCGGACTGCCTGTTGTGCATCCGCGATATAGCTGCCGATATCACGATCACGTATATCAACAAAAATGTAAGCGGACAGCAAGGCGTTCTCGGTACGAATGCTCGGCGGCCCTTTGACAAGCTTAATCTGCGCAAGCTGTCCCAGTGGAATCATCGCTCCGCCCATAGTAGGGACCAGCACCTGTGTCGCAATCGCTTGTGGGTCGCTGCGCAGTTCACGTGGATAGCGCACGGTGACTCCATAGCGCTCACGTCCTTCAACAGTAGTAGTAATCGTTTCGCCCCCCAATGCTGTGGTAATGACTTCCAGCAGATCACCGACAGCCAAGCCATAACGCGCAAGCGCCATACGGTCGGGTTCAATATCGAGGTAATAACCACCAGTGGTTCGTTCCGCATAGACACTAGCGGTACCAGGTACTGTTTTGACGGCCATTTCGATCTGCTTGCCGAGTTTTTCTATTTCATCCAGATCGCTGCCAAATACTTTAATACCAATTGGTGTACGGATGCCGGTTGCCAGCATGTCAATCCTGTTTTTGATCGGCATTGTCCAGGCATTACTGACACCGGGTATTTGCAGCGCTTGATCCAGTTCAGCAATCAGCTTGTCGATGGTCATGCCGGGACGCCACTCACTTTCCGGTTTCAGATTGATGATGGTCTCGGTCATTTCCAATGGCGCTGGATCAGTCGCGGTATTGGCTCGGCCAGCTTTACCAAATACCGATGCCACTTCTGGAAAGCTTTTAATGATTTTGTTCTGGGTCTGCATGAGTTCCGCCGCTTTGGTGACAGAGATAGCCGGCAACGTTACCGGCATATAAAGCAGCGTACCTTCATTCAGCGGTGGCATGAATTCACTTCCCAATCTGACAGCTGGATAAATAGTTAATCCTAATAAAACAATGGCAGCAACGAGTATGCTTTTCTTCCATTTGATGACCCATGGAATGAGGGGCTGATAAAGCCGGATCATGAGCCGACCCAGTGGATTATCCTGCTCACGCGGAATACGGCCCCAAATCAGCAGTAGCATCAGCGCTGGAACCAGCGTGATGGATAGGAGTGCGGCGCCTGCCATGGCAAATGTCTTGGTAAAGGCGAGTGGTTGAAACATGCGCCCTTCCTGAGCCTCGAGCGTGAATATCGGCAGAAACGATACCGTAATAATCAGCAGGCTGAAAAATAACGCCGGTCCGACTTCCTTACATGCTGTAATAATGGTATCCCTACGCGCCACTGCGGGAGCAAGCGGATCAAGGCGTGCAAGGTGTTTATGCGTATTCTCCACCATGACAACCGCGGCGTCGGTCATCTCGGCAATGGCGAGTGCGATGCCAGCCAGACTCATGATGTTGGAGTTGATGCCCAGATGAAACATGACAATGAAAGCGATGAGCACACCGATTGGCAATATGATGATCGCCACCAGCGCACTACGCACATGCATGAGAAAAACGGCACATACCAGCGCTACGATAATCATCTGCTCGATCAACACTTCGTTCAGCGTCGCGATAGCACGCTGAATCAATTCGGAACGGTCATAAATAGATTGAATCGTTACGCCTTCTGGCAGACCTGGCTTAAGCTCATCGATTTTCGCTTCGATATCGCGGATAACATTGAGCGCATTCTCGCCATAGCGCGCAATGGCGATCCCTGAAACGGCTTCGCCTTCACCATTGAGTTCAGTGATCCCACGGCGTTCATTGGGCGCCAGCTCAACACGAGCGACATTACGCAATAGTACTGGCATACCCTCGTGTGCTTTTACGACCAGATTCTCTAGGTCACTGATGCTGCGTAAGTATCCTTTGCCACGCACCATGTACTCGGTTTCTGTAAGCTCGATCACACGCCCGCCCACATCGCGATTACTCTGAGCAACAACATTGATCACCGTCTTAAGTGAAATGCCATAAGCTTGTAAACGCCGTGGATCGACCGTAATCTGATAAGTTTTCTCAAACCCTCCGACGCTAGCTACTTCCGACACCCCTTCCGTCGCGACCAATTGATAACGCAGAAACCAGTCCTGGATGCTGCGCAGCTCATCCAGCGTTCGGTCTGCGGCAGTAACGACATATTGATAAACCCAGCCTACCCCCGTCGCGTCTGGACCAAGCGCGGGCCTGACACCCTGTGGCAATTTGTTAGCTGCAAAATTCAGGTATTCCAGCACACGTGAACGTGCCCAATAGATATCAGTACCATCTTCAAAAATGACGTAGATAAACGACACCCCAAAGGCCGACATTCCCCGCACAACTTTCGATTTGGGCACGCTCAGCATGGCCGTAGTCAGTGGGTAAGTGACCTGATCTTCAACCACTTGCGGTGCCTGGCCGGGATACTCGGTATAGATGATGACCTGAACATCGGATAGATCAGGAATCGCGTCAACCGGTGTTTTCAACACTGCATACACGCCCCAGGCAACGATGAAGAATGCTGCTAGCAATACTAGAAAAACATGCCGTACCGACCATTCGATTATTTTGCTGACCATCTCAGTGTTCTCCGTGCTCGTTGACGGCGGCACTGGTGTCTAGTAGATCAATGTGTACAATGACATACTCCCCAGCTGATTTTTCGGTAATTTCGAATGCAACCTTCTGGCCAGGCTTCAGCGAGCGAAGTAATGCCGGATCAGCAACCCGGAAATCCATAATCATTGATGGCCAATTGAGACTGGCGATCGGTCCATGCGCGAGTGTGATGGTTGTATGCGCAAAATCAATTGCCTCAATATTGCCATCACCACGATGAGTTTTTGACGGTGCGCCTTCAATTAATGTGCCAGGTTCGGCGTGTGATTTCTCGCGTTTCGCTAAGGAATGGTCTCCGGGACCAAAGCCACTTATGGCTGCCTTGAGGTTACTTTCCGCATCAATCAGGAAATTAGCCTTGACCACTACGGCCTCTCCTGCTTCAAGTCCTCCTAATACCTCAGCATAACCATCGGCATGCATGCCGAGTTTTACCGTGCGCGGTTCATAACGGCCTTCACCGAGATCAACCAGTACCAACTGTCGTATGCCAGTATCGAGTACTGCTGAGTCAGGGACAGTAAGTGCTTTTTCCTTACTATGAAAAGTAGCAAACTCGACACGCGCGTACATATCTGGTTTAAGCAGCCCATCAGCATTGAGCAGCTCAATGCGCACGAGAGCGGTACGTGTTTCTGGTGTCACTTCTGGATAGATAAAAGCCACCTTACCACTGAATACCTTATCCGGGTAGGCGTCGACTCTGATGGTAGCCATCTGACCTGGATGAATCATACGGAGATCCTGTTCAAACACATTAGCCAATACCCATACGCTTGATAAGTCGACAATCTTATAAAGTTCCTCTCCAGGCTCAAAGCGCTTGCCTTCAATGGATGGTTTTTCCAGCACGACGCCATTTGCTTGAGAGCGTAGTGTAAGATATTGCTTGATTTCGCCTTCACGCTGCAGGCGCTGCAATTCAATCTCCGATATGTCTAAGTTGCGCAATCGCTGCAATGCACTCTCGATCAGCCTTTGCACTCCAGATCGCGCATCTGGACTACCCTCGGCAACCATACGCATGCCTTTCATTGCAATAAGATATTCGTGTTGTGCTGTGATCAGAACAGGACTATAAACATCCATCAATGCATCGCCTTTTTTGACTGCTTGGCCAGTGGTATTGACGTAGAGTCGATGAATCCAGCCCTCGAATTTGGTCACTAACGTGTACAATTTACGCTCATTTGGCTGTATTGTGGCCACAACCCTGACGGTATGAATCATCTCTCGTAACATGGCAGTTTCAGTCCGAACTCCCAGTTTTTGTATTTTTTCAGTGCTAATCTTCACCGCTGCACTATCCACTGGAGGTTCTTCACCTTCATAAACGGGAATATAGTCCATCCCCATTGGGTCTTTCTTAGGTACGGGTGAAGTGTCTGGTAATCCCATTGGATTGCGGTAATAAAGAATCTTGCCCTTAGGAGTAATGACTTCAGGTGACTCGGCCACAGGCTTAACAGATTGGATATTTCCCCACCAATATCCCACAACGAGTGAAAGTGTGATTAGAACAGCAATAAGGATTACTTTAGCAAGTGCTCTCATAGCGAACTCCATTAATGGTGGTGTGCCAATTCATCAGGGGTTTTGCCAGTAAGCAGATCGATTTCTGCGAGCGCCTTGTTGTAGTTGGCTATCGCTGTCACCAGGCTGATTTCGTAATTGGATACCGTCATCTGGCTATCAAGCAGCGTGAGAAAATCGACTTGATTAACTCGGTAGGCAGCCAGCGCTGATTCAACCGTGAGTCTGGCCTGTGGCAGAATAGTCGTTTGATACAGCTGCACCGATTTGAAATTCTGCTCAGCCGTTGCCACCTGTTGCCGCAGTTTTGCCGCAATCTCGTTGCTTTGCGCCTGATGCAGATCCAATGCCTGATAGTGCAGCGCTTGCGATTCCGCAATACGTGGTTCAATTTTACTGGTGCGCCATACCGGAAGGTTGATCGCCACAGTCAGGCTGACCATGTCAGGGCGCGATGTGTTATCCAGCATCCTATCCCGCTGGCCATACGCAAGGCGCACATCAAAATCCGGATAGTATGCTTTTTGCGCGAGTTCCACTGCTTTTTTATTGCGCGTGGCAAGGCTCTGCAGTGCTAATAATTGCGGCCGCTGCGTCATTGCTCTCTCCCGCAATGATTCCAGCTTCAAGGAGGCTTGATGAATGTGTAGCGACTCGGGTATCAGCTCTCCAGCATAAGCACTATGACCAAGCGTGCGAATAAGCTCTGCTTCAATCACGGGCCGTTCGCGTGCCAGCTTGAGCAACTCATCCTGCATTCTGGATACCTGTGTCTGCGCCTTGAATGCATCGGCCTGAGTACCCATTCCCACCCGGTAATGATCCACAGCCAAGTGAGTAAGATCTTCCAGAATCAACTTGTTTTTCTCGACCAGCTTGGTCATTTCCAGAGTAAGCCCGAGGTCGAAATAAGCAACTTTGAGATCACGTACTACTCGATTTACTGTTTCTTGATAGCCGTAATCAATTGCTTCTGCGTCCTTGCTGGCAACTTCCTTGCGTAAACCACGTTTCCCCGGAAAGGGGAAACGCTGGGACAGGCCAATCATTTTCATGGTCATATCCTCGCGATTGAATGGCGAAGATGCCAAGGGCGCATTAATCACTCCCGCTTCCAGCACAGGATCATCCAGTGCCTCTGCGGGTGATATTCTCCGCTGAGCTGCTTCGCGTTCCCGCTGCGCAGCCTGTATTTCCGGATTGTTCTGTAAGACCTCGGTGATGAGGGTGGCCAGTGGCGTAACCTGCTTGCCATCGACTGTGGGCTTATCTTGCTGAAATATCGCTGGATGAGCATGGTTTGAAGCATCTGCCCGCACATTGAGCGGAATCACCATCCCTAAAACCCATACTGCGATAATTCCATTCCTGAGTATGGAAAAAACATTTCTAGTGCTGTCTGGCGATGAGGCAATCATTTTGCTCTCCCTCACGTATCAATGTATCACTGATATACGACCTCCCTGATAGCCCTATTTACTCCGCTGGATATGCGTAACTATATAGTCCCCATTCGACTGAATGACTGTAAAAGTCACACTGTCACCCACTTTGATTTCTTGCATGAGAGCACGCTCCTTGACCTTAAAATTCATCACCATAGCTGGCCATTTAAGCGATGCAATCGGCCCATGGGCAAGTTTTACGATGTTCTTGTCCAAATCAATCGCTTTTACCGTTGCCGTTCCCTCATGAGATACGACGGCGGCACCGGCAAGCTGCATGGTGATCAATCCAGTCAATACGAATAAAACACAAACATTGACAAAAACAACCATTACGTTTCGTTTCATGATTCTCACTCCTGAATAAATAAATCTTGGTATACAAATCGCTCTAGTAATCCAAGCAGGCAAATACATCCTGGCACACTGGCAGGATATATTGCGCTTTCCTTCTAACGAGGAAAGTGAAACAAGTTTGGAAAACGATTAAAAATATTCGTTGAATCGAATGGAATTTACTCACGCGCTGAGGGGCGTGCAGAAATCCAGTCAATCAATACTGAAAGGAGGAGTGGGAATGAAAAGACGCAGGAAGAGTAGATACAAAGGCGGCCCGAGGCCGGGCACAAATGCGGTATAAGAAGTATGGGGCGAAAAGCTAAGGAACAAACCCATCACAAACATTATCACTGGTAACCCGACGATCACATCAAACAACGTGATCTCACCTGTAAGCTTGGGTTTGCTTATCGAATATTCACAATTAGCCAGACAGACTCGCTCACTAGGTGAAGCAGGCTCAGCACAAGTCCCCTCCATATGCTCCATGCTCTGCAGTGCTGGCAGATAGGGTATTACCAGACAGCCCTCCAGCATAATCTTTGCTTGTATCATCAAAAGGGAGATGAGCAGTACCCCGCTCAACAGCCGCTTTGAAAAGCGCAAGGAAAACAGGCGGCAAAAGGTAGAAAGGGCCGAATGCTTCATGCTGGAAAGCAAACTCTTAAAACTGAGAGCCAAATCTTGCTACTTTGTTGATCAAACATTACTTGATCTCTGCAGCCACTTTACGATGAGAATTAGCCATATCCATATTCTCTTTTACAGCTTGCTCATAAAAATTGATCAAGGCATGGCACATCGATTCCATATCTAGACCGCGTCTACCATAGAATTCTCTGTGCGCTTCATATTGTTCAAGCATTCTCTTATGCTCTTGCGCTTTTGACTGCATCTCTCTGGCTGTCGCTTCATAATGCCTGGCTAGCGCCTCATGGTCAGCAGTAGTTTTAGCATTCTGGATAGCTTGTGTCATATCCATTGGATGGGGTTTCATTTGTGCACAGGAAATCAATAAAGCAAGAACGATTAAAATCACAGAAATTTTCCATATTCTCATGACATCGCTCCCAAATAAGTTGAAGTATTAAGCTAGCAATTAAGACTTCCTGATACGACTTACCACACTGGAGTTTACTATTAAATTGTCCCTGAAAAAAAGATTTTGCAGGCACGACCTAGATAGAGTAGAAAATAGATTCTCATCTACTTTCCCTTATCAAACTATGCTTAAGATTTTGCAGAACTAAAGCTTTGCTGATTCCAGTTCCTGACTAGTTCCTTATGCCCGGTAGAGGTTTTAGCACTCTGGATAGCTTGTGTCATATTCATGAGAGGAGGATGCAGAAGAAATAAATTTCAAACTGAGACACTGCTGCCTTATAGTCAAGCTGCCTGAGTGTAACGTCTTTGCTGAAGAATACTTCAGGAGAAATAACGGGCTCCTCACCCAAGTTAAAAGAAAGGCAAGTGGATGAGGATACTGTCTTGTATTAGTATCAGATAAAGATAAACTCAATCCCGCTCTGTTTTCAGAATATTTCCATTGAGATCCAATTCGAGTTCGAGTTCCTTTCCTTCTGTCTTGAGTTCAACTTCATAACCAGTAATCGTCCCATCAGGCTTCATTATCTTCTCAGCCTCCTTGATGGTCGCTTTTGGGTGTGCCTTGGAAATGGCTTGAACTACCGGTTCAGGTAGTGTCTTGACGTCGATGGTTTCTTCCTTCTGCAGCACCACACCTTCTGGGCTATACAGAATTTCGTGTTCTCTGCCGTCTTCTTTGTATTCCACCTCATAAGCATCTTTGCCTTCGAACATTTTCTTCTCGAATTCTACCTTTTTGGCATTTGGGTAAGCCTTTTCAAAGGCTTCGAGAACCGCTTTGGGTACTTGATGCTTGCTTAATTCTTTTTCACCGGCATTTGCCTGGCCGAATGCTGCTAAAAAAGTGGCCAGTGCCGCCACAATCCAAAGTTGCATTTTCATAAAACCTCCTTTGGCCGTAGCCGAATATGCACTCATTAAAACCTATCGATCTCTGTCTTTGCAGGCAGAGATCGAAAAGATCGCAACGAAAAAATTTTCGTTGAGTTCTACCTCTACTCTTTAGTTGAATGATTGTCAATATCATTTTCGTAGTATGAGAATTACCCAAAATAACGAGTTCGTCTGCATTTATCGCAGCAGTCGGTCATATTCAACCAGCAAAGCTGATTTGCAGCTAATTCCATTTCAAAATCAAACATGACGCAAGAGCGAACCGCAGACAGTATAAATAATACGGCGGAGAAGCCGACAAAATCGGGTTTGGTTTTAAAATGGAATAAAATAATAGTTTGAATAAAAAAGTACATTACCCAATTGAAAAATATATTGTTACAGTGGTTTCCGGATGAAACTAAAACTCACGCGCATCAATGGTTCTTTCCGGCTGCATGTGTATATGCTGTGCTGATGGTGCCATTGGCCATGCTGGCAAGGCATGGTTACGGACCGGGAGCGCTGGCCGCACCGACCGGCCATGCTTTTGAAATGCTGTTCGGTTTCGCCTTGGCCTTGATCGCGGGTTATCTGCTGGGTCCTATGCCTGCACGACGATTAGCCTTATTCATAGTTACTTGGCTGCTGGCGCGGCTAATGGGATTGATCGATCCTGCCAATTGGCTGACTTTGGTGAGTAATGCTGCCTTTGTCACGCTGCTTGCCCGGCATTTACTTCCCCGTCTGTGGGTTGCGAAGAAATGGCGTAATCGTACGCTGGTACCTTTGCTCGGTCTGATTTGCGCCATTACAATTGCAATCACCCTGATGAACCAGCTTGACTATCGCTGGTTGCATCGCTTTTTGCTGGATGAAAGCGTGCAATTATTCGCCTTACTGATGCTTTTCATGGGAGGACGCATGCTGGCGCCAGCAGTAGCCGGTGAGTTTTATCGCCAAGGGATGGAACTTGAGGCAAGGGTTCAGCCGCACATCGAAGCAGGGTTAATTGTGACAGTTACAGCTGCTTTCGTACTTGCTCCAGTCGCGACTTCGGTATCAGGTGTTTTGCTGATCATGAGTGGAATTTTGGCAGCTACCCGGCTGTTTCGCTGGCAATTATGGCATTGTCTGGCACGGCCTGATCTGATTTGTCTTGGGCTAGGCTACGGCTGGTTGGCGTTGGGGCTCATGCTGCTGGGCTGGGTAAAACTGAGTGGAGGTGACTATTTTAGTACCGCAGTTCACGCAATCACCGTAGGGGCGTTAGGTACACTCGCCGCCAACGTCATGGTGCGCGTGACACTGCTGCATGTGAAGCAATATCCTTCGCGGATACCACAGATCGTGGTAATGACTGGCATTATGAGTATTGCTGCGCTCATGCGTATGGACGCTGATTTTAGCGCCCACCGGGAAATATTATTGGCTATCGCAGCAGTAGCCTGGAGTACCAGTTTTTTGCTTGTTTTATTTGTTTTGCTGGATTGCCAGACGAATACACTGCAGCACAAATCTGTGAAGCAACAATAATTGGCAAAAGATAAGATCCAACACTTTCTTCGATTTATTACTTATCTGGCCAAAATTAAAAACAATAGATTGACAACTGCTGTTCAAAAGCCTGCGGAAAATACTGCAACCCATCCAGAATGGAATTGGTTGCAATATGATCCAGTCCGCAATGGGAGTTAGCGCCTGACCAGTTCGCTGGTACGCTGGTGTTCAGCCATATCGTAGCGTGATTTGTGCAGCTACCTCGCGGATCGGATTCCTCCGAAATATACCGGTGCTCTTGTGCAATTCACGCTGAATATGCAACAAATACAGGTACCTGGATATGGTTACCTTAGGGGCTCTTGCGTGCGGTTACCTGAATTTCAATTCGCATGCGCGGATCGGATAAGCCAGCCGCGATCATCATGGCCGCCGGGCGAACCTTATCGAGATACTTGCGAAAAACTGGCCAGCACAATTCAAAATCAGCCGCATTGGGTAGTACATAAGTCACCCGTACGATGTCCTGCAAACCGGAGCCGGCCTGTCGTAGGGCTGATTCGATATTCTTGAAGCACTGCTCGGCCTGCTCAAGTAAATCATCCGAAATGGTCATGGTGGAGTAATCAAAGCCTGTCGTTCCTGAAACAAAAATCCAGTCCCCTTCCACAACTGCACGTGAATAGCCAATTTCTTCTTCAAAGATGGAACCTGAGCTAATCAACCGCCTTGTCATACTCATACTATCTCCCCTTAAAATATTGATAAAAATTTCATTCAATAATGATCAACCGGTCTAGCAAATAAAGTCAACTACGTAGATTAAAATGTGAATAGATAATCAATCAACTGCGCTCCACCAAAACCACCCAATGGCAGTAACAGCGCTTGCTCATAATGCGTCAGTACTCTGCTGTTTGATCGGAACAAACTTCATCCACTCGACATCACTGGGGCGGGCACTTTCCAGCTGAATATTCTTGATCAGCACACTTATTGCAAGCAAGATCACCATAATGATCGGTAGCGGATTGATCAAGACACTTTTGTTGCAATCGGGATCTGCGTCCATGTCATTGGTTCATTAGTAACTTCGCACACTCTCAAAGGTAGTGAAAACGAATGTAATGAGTTTCGCTAAAAAATCGTAGCGAACACTCCAAGCGCAAGGCGGACGGAACGCAGCGATGAGAAAACGAAGTTTTAGCGTAGCTACATATCAAATAGATAGGCGAGAAGCGAGTACCGCCCAACACAACGATTGGAGTGTGCAGTAGATTTAATCACAACCTTTCAGTTAAAAATAATTCTTTTGCTGGTTTTGGTAACCCAAAAAAATTGCCCTGGACTAGGGTTGCGCCACATCGCTTGAGCACCTCAGCCTGATAAGCATTTTCCACGCCTTCCCCTAAAGTTTGCCCACCCAGCGCGGTAATCGCTCGAATCGTTTCTGACATCTCCCGTTCGACTCCGTCTTTACGACCAATGCGGCTGACTACAGTAATGCATAATTTAACAATTGCAGGGCGCAATTCCTCGACCGTCGTCATATCAAAAAAACCACAGCCCGTATCGTCCAATGAAAGCTTAAGCCCGTTGTTCCTGAAATCTGCCATCACGCTATGCAGCTTTACAGCCGATTCAATTGGCAGATGTTCTGTCAGTTCGAAAACAATGCGTGATAACAAAGGCTTGATATATGGATTGGATAAATATTGCTGGAACTCATGCGACATAAATAGCTCTGGCCCCAGATTGACTGATATCCATAAATGTTTAGGAATGTCAGTCAACCAATTGATTGCTTGTTTGAGGCAGGCAAATTCCAGCACTTGCGTCATACCAAACTGCCTGGCGGCGGTAAATAGGGCATCTGCCGTATAAAAAACTGAATCGACTGGTCCTCGTGATAACGCTTCATAGCCGACGATTTTTTGATCAGCAAGTGAAAAGATGGGTTGAAAATAGCATTGCAGCTGATCCTGCTCAATCAATCGTTGCAGGATTTCCCTGGTTTGATTCCCATGCAAAAGCAGGCTCGCATCAGCAGCAAGCTTAAGCGCATCATCGATGGCTTGGTTAATCGATTTCTCATCAAGCAATTCTGGGGCAGGTAGAATCAATAATCTAAAATTTTGCCGACTGCCAGTTGCTTGCCCGAAATTGGTGATCAGCAATTCATGCATCTTTGCTGTACCTACTTCCTGTAATAGCGGGATTTGCTCCGCCATGTCAAAAGACATCAAGGAAGCTTTAGGACTAAATACCCTGTACCAGCGTCCGAAATAAGATGAAGCGATCGAGCCGTAACATTGATATTTTTGTAACAGAACTTCGGATAAAAGTTGAATATCATATGTCATATCCACATAAGCAAACTTGACGATTGCCTCGCCAAAAATCTCACGAAAGCGCTCCGGTTGTGTCAGTTGAACAGCCAAAATAAAACGCTGATTGCCAGGTACTGTCATAAGCTCTCACCTCTTATTTTATTTCTAAATCAAACCCGACTTTATCGGTTTCTCTTTGCCTTATTATTTATACTGTTTACGGCTGACCTTCATGTCATATTTAATTTAGAAATAGAATGAGTTCAGGATAAGGCCTAAATATCAACAATCATTGCTTAATGTTATGCCATCCTTATCATACACGCACTTCTTCTGTATGCTAATTTTTCATCCCGGTCAGCCAAGAAAATATGCCGCTCTTATTCGCACTATAGAATATGTTACCTAAGCATGGTATAAGAACATGAGTTTTGACCAGATATTCACCTCATAATTTTCAACAAGTTATTCATCAAACTCTAAACAATGTATCGCTTGATTCTGATTCAAATCACTTCAATTCTGGTCGCTGCCGTTATTGGCATTGTTATCATGGGCGAGATTTTAACCAGCCCCGCATCCACCGCTGTTGGCGTCTTGATACCCGATTTTCCGGTGGAATCAGTGCAGATTCCAGCTGGCCAGGACCACAAAGTCCATGGCTGGCTGGCACGGGGCATCAGGGGTCACGGTGCAGTACTGCTTGTCCACTCCATCCGCAGCAATCGCCTGGAAATGCTTGGCAGAGCCAGATTTTTAAATGCGCAAGGATACAGCGTATTATTGATTGATCTGCAAGCTCATGGGGAAACACCGGGCGAACGAATTACTTTTGGTGTGCGTGAGTCGAAAGATGTCAAAGCTGCTGTTGACTATCTGCGGGACAATTTTCCCGGTGAACGCATTGCCGCCATCGGCGTCACCCTGGGCGCAGCCGCGATCACGCTGGCAGATCCCCCCTTGAGGCTCAATGCCGTTGTGCTAGAATCTCTTCATCCGACATTTGAAGAAGCCGTTGAGAATCGACTAAAACTTCATCTCGGTGAATTCGGCATATGGCTTAAGCCTTTCTTATTATCCTACCTATCCTTGCTTTTGGATCTTTCAACCGATCAACTCAATCCCATTGATCGGATAAGTAATCTGAATACCCCTATCCTCTTGATTTCAGGAACACACGACAGACATACGACGCAATCCGAGGCTGAGCGTTTATTTGATGCCGCTCTTCAGCCCAAAGAACTGTGGATTGTCCCAGGTGCAGGTCACTATAACATGTATACCTACGGCAGCAGAAGCTATGAGGAACGCGTTTCCTCGTTTCTGTCCAAGTACCTATGGCAGTAAAATATTTCTACTTTTTCTTTATTAATCAGAATCATACTAAAACAATAAGAGCAATCACTCTCGATTATTCAAACCCTTATTTTACTATTTGGCTGCTTATTCAAGGTTTTCTTAATAGGTATCAGCTACCAGTGATTAGTTCAAGTATTTTGAAACCTGCTATATATGTGCCAATAGCGGATCCGAATGAAGAAAGCAGAAATATCAGTAAAATACGTGTTACTTGATTGTGCCACCAGCCTTTTAGGCTAGTTGTATCGCTTCTAAGACGACTAAAATCACCTACTGTGGGTTTACGTAAATAAGCCTCTGCTAAAGCTGTATACATTCCGACCCCTGTTGTGGGATCAAGTGAGGTAATTGGGGCAGCTAGAAAAGCAGTTAAAATTGTGAGTGGATGGGCAAATGCAATGGCAGCACCTAAAGCAGCCAAACCACCATTGATGAGTATCCAATCGATTATCATTGTCATACCAACCTCAGGACTACGCATGAATCCTATTGTAAAGCCAGTCAGTACCAAGGTTACGATCACCCAGGGTAGAAATTTAAGCCAGTTTGTGGATTCTGGAATGGTGTCAAGCTGCTGAATAGTTATATCCGGATCGTTAATCCTACCGTCCACCATGATTTGTTCAATCCCTTTCAAGTGTCCAGCACCTACCACTGCAAGGGTGTGTTTATAATTGTTTTCCCTGCATTCTTTCAAGAGGCGTGCCGACATATATTCATCCCGTTCACTAATCAAGGGCTTAAATAGATGCTTTTCGTTTTCTGCAAACTGTGAAAAAGCGCTTTCCAACACATCACCTTCTTTCAATCGCTCGATTTCTTCAGCACTCACTGTTTCCCGTGTAATAATGCTGGCCAGCAAACCACTATATAACTCCATACGTCTCCACCAGGGTATGTTGTGGTAAATACGTTTAAGAGTGGTTCCAATCTCTCTATCAATCAGTAAAACCGGTAGTTTGGCTTCCGTAGCGTCTTTAATAGCAGTTCGCATTTCTGCGCCAGGTTCGATATCTAATCGTTCAGCCATCCGCTGCTGAAAAGCTCCTAGCGCTAGACTGGCAGCAACCATACTTGCTTGACCTTTTCGAATAACTTGGAAGAGATCCATTTTGCTTAATAGATCCGGATCAACGATAGCCTTATGACGGCTTGGGCATAATTCGACAGCAACCGCATCAAATTCACCAGTGGCAATCAATTCTTTCACTTTGTCTGCGCTAGCTTGGGAAATATGTGCGGTACCGAGGATCGTAATTTTGTGACCGTCTACCTCAACAGTTTTGATTGGTTCTGTCTCGGTTTCATTTTTTATTTTTACCGAGGGTGTTATCTGTTCTTGCATAATTCAGACATGAGTGGATTAGTTTTATCGATTAAGGCTTAAGGTAAGGTTATTTTAACTAGTGGAAATATTGCCAATTCAATTTTGGTATCTAAAGATATAAGCCTTTATGTATTCAGAATGATCAGTAATAAATAGGCAGTATAGTCGAATATAACAAATAGAGAGCAGCCGATATTAAGTGAAAAAAGAATTTTATGATTCTTTTCATTTGATGTTGCCGCATACAAAAAGAATTAAGGTTGTGAAACTTCAACACTTTTTATTCGTGAAGATCTGCATGAAAATATCATGTCGATCATCAGAATTCAAATTTACGACATTGCTACCAATTACAAATCCTAAACTTTTGGTGGTAATTTATCGCTTAAGCTAAATATTTTTTTTGACTGCTTATCAATGTGTTTGATAGCATGCTGGATTTTCCAGTCCATCCTTCTTAAAAAAGAAAATTATTTTTTCCTGCGCTCATGTTTCTTATTGACTTTATTCTCCATATTGACAAGTATCTGCATGCACTCGCATCAGAATATGGACTATGGATCTATGGAATTCTCTTCTTGATTATATTTTGTGAGACCGGACTTGTTGTGTTTCCTCTCTTGCCGGGTGATTCCCTATTATTCGCAGCGGGTTCTCTCGCATCGTTACAAAATTCACAACTCAATCCGCATCTCTTACTTGTTGGATTGTGCATCGCAGGTATTTTGGGGGATACTGTGAATTACTGGATAGGTAAAAAAATCGGACCAAAAGTTTTTACCTCGCAAGAATCTCGCTTCTTTAAACGAGAGTACTTAGACAAGACTCACGCTTTCTACCTCAAACACGGAAGTAAAACAATTATCATCGCACGCTTCATTCCCATTATTCGCACATTCGCTCCATTCGTCGCTGGTATTGGAACTATGCCCTATCGTACTTTCATCGTGTATAACATAATTGGCGCTGTACTGTGGGTAGGGTTATTTATTTATGCCGGCTATTATTTTGGACAACTCCCATTTGTTCAGAACAACTTCAAGTTTATTATTTTCGCAATTATCATTCTATCGATATCGCCACCCATAATTGAATATCTCAAATACCACCATAAAAAACAATGAAGTAGATTGAAATAAATTAGGATTCTGTTTTCTGAGTTATCAAGAACCGATTTTCAATCCCACATAGCTCAGAAGATCAAGTTGGTTGATTTACATAATCATTTAGCTGAAAAATTTAACGTAACCGGGATTCATGACTTTGCATACTGAGCAGGAATCCGCAGCAATGTAGGTAAGATGATGAGAGTACAAATCAAAGTAAAGGTTAGCCCAACGGTAAGTAATGCACCCATGCTGGCGGTACCTTTGTGCGATGAGAACATGAGACTTGCAAAATCGACCAAAGCAGTTAAAGCACTATAAAAAATAGCGCGCGCGGTACTGGTGTGAATCAGAATTTCACTTTCCTGCTTCTTATCCAAGCTCCGGTGCACCATATGCAGACTGCTATCGATACCAAGGCCAAGTAATAGCGGTAAGGCAATAATGTTGGCAAAGTTAAACGGTATATTCAACAAGACAGTGAAGACACCGGTAAATATGCTAGACAGCAAAAGAGGAATCAGCACTAGTAAAGTATATTTTATGCTGCGCAATAATATCAAAAGCGCTACTGCGACCCCTACCAGCGCCAGGGAAAAAGCCTGAACAAATGCTTCTACTACTGCTTCGCCTGCCTCAAGACTTACCACCGGCATTCCGGTAGCATTCGGTGCTATTTGCTGTACTGATCTTACGAAGCGAGTTAATGTTTCATTATCGCCGATATCTTCTGATGGATAAACAGCGATTCGATATTCTCCTGTATGGCTTAGCCAGCGTCTAGTGAGTGATTCGGGTAGCTCTTGCTCACTAAAGGGTGTAGCTTCAATCGAAGTGCGTAATCGCTGAATCGAAACAGGCAATGTGGAAAGCAGATCTTCTTCTATTGAATGCAGTAATTTTTCCTTATCACTGAGATCCATCATGTCTAGCCGGATAAACAGCTCTGCAAGAGATGCCTTGAGAGTAGGCGCAGAGTCAGATAAGGAGGATCCGGGGTGTTCCTTAATATAGCGGTCTAACGCCGCATTTAACTTATTCAATGCTTCCAACTGCTGTACCACCATTTGCTTATCTGTCGAAGGCTCTGGCAATGATAATATGAGTGGGCCTATTATAAGCGCCATTTCCTCAATGGCTGAGAGTTTCTCTTCCTGCTCCGTTGGTACAAAATCAAGAAATGTAACTATCTTGCCTACTTCAGGAAGCTCAGCCAAGCGTTCTTTTAATTGTCGCGCTTCTTCACGATCCTTAGTTAACACGACTGCGTGCCAAGGTGAATGTTCAGGTAATGCTAGTAACTTCCGAAAAGTCTGCACCGCTTTTCCTTCCGGGTCTTGCATGTTAAGCAGATTGTAGTCAAACCTTATCTGGGGCAATAGTGCTATAGCAATAAGTAACAACACTAAAGTAGCGGCATACGTCAATTTGCGCCACTTCAACGAGAACTCAAGCACTTTGCCCAGAGACCCTTTTATGCCCGCTTCAGGGGTAGGTCGTCTTGACAAATATCGTAGCAAAGCAGGACCTATAATAAAGGTAACCAGCAGGCTGATCAGCATACCTGTGCCAGAGATTACCCCCAACTCTGCCACCCCACTGTAACTGGTCGGGATAAATGCATAGAAACCAATAGCGTTGGCAATAGTACATGCAGCCAGCGCACTCCCGGCTTCCCCGCCCGCCTTATACATGGCTTCTGTTGAGATCAGACCATTCTCTAACATTTCGCGATATCGTAGCAAAAAATGAATAGCGAAATCTGCGCCAAGACCTATGTATAGCACTGCAAAAGCGATAGAGATAACATTCAGTTGACCAATGGCAACGGTAGCAAAGGCTGCAGTGAGCAACAGTCCTAGCGTTAAGCAAAGCACTACGGCAAGTGCCATACCAATCGTGCGCATTGCGAAATAGAGTACTATTCCCACCAGCACAAATGTGATTATTCCAGCATATTCCATGCCACTGAGCGAACTCTTGAGTTCATCATCAGCTAACGCCATATCGCCAGTAACACGAAGCTGAATTGGACCATCTTCTGTTAAGCCAATATCTATCGCCGCAGCATGAACTGCAGATATAGCCTGTTCACTTGGAAAAAGTTGTGAGTAATCTGGTCTTGGTTTTACTAAAATCATCTCTTGGTAGCTATTTTTCTGCGGTTCACCGCGAAAAAGTGTCTGCCATGATAGCTGCTGTGGCTTACCTGCAAGCCGCGCATCCAGAGTATTGCTCATACTTTTTAACACCGGCTCCAGCTCCAAGTTACGCCCTTTTCTTAATTCTTCTATTGCGCCGGTAAGCACTGAGGTAAAAGTATAGAGTGATGGATTATCAGCAATGCGCGCAATTAATGGTTGTGCCTCTGCCAAGCGATCAGTAATGCGTTCGAGTTCTGAAATACTCTCGTAAAGTAAGCCATTGCGCTCAAAAAAAACATCAACATTTGGAGCATAAACATCAATAAAATTCTTGGTGTCTTTTTTTAAGTGCGCTGCAAGCTGATTAGCAGCAGAATAAGCCTGCTCCGGTGTAGGAGCATCCAGCACGAGCAGCAGAATATCCATCTCCTGAGGGAATGTTTTATTGTAGTGGATACTATTAACACGAAACGGCAGATCCTTAGAGAGCATATCTGTAGTATCGGTATTCATACCAAGATTGCGCGAGATGTATACAGTGCTGGCTACAGCTATCAGGAATGCAGCAAACAGAACCCAAGGAGCATAGTGGTAGGAGAAGCTGGCGCATCGGGCAAAGGCTCTGTAGGTATAACTGTGTGAAGCTTCCATTATTTAAATTTTCCTTCTGGCAACAATCTGAGAAAATCAGCTTTAATCTGCCAGTGTGCCAGTGTTAATTCCATAATTGATAGGATTTAAGCAGGCTGTTGACAGTCTGGTGTATAAAAAAGCTGAGAGTATTTCATAATAGGTGGCGTTATTCAAACCCTTAAGAGGCTCAACTGTAATAAGTTAAGTAAGTACAGTCGACTAATTCGATACCATTTAGCTAGATAAGTAGCTTTCCAATGGCGTGTTCAATAAAACCATCAAATGCACCTGGCGCTCCGGTAAGGCTAATTGAGTGCGTTTATAGATGTTCAGTCATAGTATTTATTGGAATACTCTAATTAGCGTTAGAAATTTTTCATATAAGCTTATTACTTAATATTATTTCTCATTTTTCTCGAGCAAGACTATAGTGCCAAACATTTTAAGATTATTAAGTTAAGCTTATGAAAATCCGCAATCTGGACCTGACACTCAATCCGGTAAATGAAGAACACCAACAATTGGGGCTACCACCTGTTGAAGACACTGTATCTCACTTAGAGGCACACCCTTTTTTACGCGCTTCCGTCTGGTTTGCTGTCATTATTTTAGTTTCGCTTATTTTATTTCTGATTGGTCGCTTCTTCCTTGCACAGAATTGGGATGATAGTTGGCAGATCATTAACGGTACGCTGGATAGCAGAATTTTCTGGATCGCTGTTGCTGTTGGTTTTCTCGCACAAGTGGTCGATGGTGCATTGGGTATGGCCTATGGCATTACAGCAACTACTTTTTTATTGGCATCAGGCGCAAGTCCTGCTGCAGCTAGCGCTAGTGTCCATATTGCCGAGATTTTCACAACCGGTGTTTCAGGTATTGCTCATGCCAAATTTGGCAACGTGAACAAACAACTATTCACGCGCTTACTGGCACCAGGCATACTGGGTGGTATATTAGGTGCAGTATTAGTTACACATATAGATAGTACATTATTTAAACCTTTCATTTCAGCTTACCTGCTTCTGCTAGGAATTTACATCCTGAGTAAAGCCTTTCGTCAGTTAAGTATTCGAAAAGAAGCCCCAAAACATGTAGGTAAGCTGGCACTTTTTGGCAGTTTCATGGATGCTGCAGGTGGCGGAGGTTGGGGGCCTATTGTAACAACAACCTTGGTAGGCACGGGTAATGATCCACGCACAACAATTGGTTCAGTCAATTTTGCAGAATTTTTCTTGACACTAACTAGTGCAGCCGTTTTTGCATTACTGATGGAGACTAACACTTGGCCACTTATTATAGGTCTAGTATTCGGAGGTTTATTTGCAGCGCCCTTTGCAGCAATCTTATGCAAGAAATTTCATGCACGCACATTACTCATACTGGTAGGAATTCTGATTACTATTATTAGTTCCTACAATCTTTATAAAGCCTTTATTTCTCTATAAAAGGAAGCCTTCGGCAAGAGCAACACATAATAGAGTAGACTCATCACAACAAAAGCTGTGTCATGAACTATTTGTTACGGATCTTGTTACTGGGATTTTAGCGTTACGCTGACAATTCTCAAGCAGATTACGGCCTGCAATTTTTGCAGAATAATGAAAATCATCGCTGTCTTTCTTGAATTGCATTCTCGAATCCAGCTTAATCGGCAAAAAATCTTGGCTACTATCTTGGTTTTTGCCCATATAAACACCGCTACTATAACATTCATACTTACAATAGTAGACACTATGAGGAACACGTTTCCTCGTTTTTGTCCAAGTATCCATGGCAGTAAAATAATTGTTTTTACCAGTCAGCATTATCCTGCCAAACTAAAGGAGTAATTATGGCCGATTATCAGCATATTCTGTTAGCAGTCGATTTCTCCGATCAGGATACGTATGTTGCCCGCAAAGCTGAACGTTTAGCGACCTTCTTCAACGCAAAATTGAGCATTATTCACGTACTGGATAATATTCCAATGCCAGATACCGCCTATGGCACAGTGATTCCACTTTATTCGGATTCATCCTACGAACTGCTTGAAATAGAAAAAAACAAATTAATCCAGACGGCCAATAGATTAACTATTGATCCCGCCAATCGATGGTTAATCTGGGGTAAGCCAGAAGTAGAAATTATTCGAATCGCGAATGAAGAGGGTGTTGATTTGATTGTAGTAGGTTCACATGGACGGCACGGCCTTGCATTACTTCTAGGATCTACTGCCAGTGGTGTGCTGCACCATGCGCAATGTGATGTTCTGGCTGTTCGCTTACAGGATGAGTGGGCTGGCTCGGTAATGCTTGCATCTGCCTAGCAGACGTTGAAAAACTATCTACGTTGCCGCTGCGGTGTTAAAAACAGGTTTAAAATGCTCATTTATCAGGTATAAACTCCGCTTTTTTGCCTGTTTTTGCCTATCATCGACTGGCCTCAAATACGTTTTTCAACAACTTGCTAGAAGCATCCTCTCTTCCAGGCAGATTCATATGATTACCATATTTTCCACCAAGCCTCTTTTCCTAGCGAACTAGAACCCGAAAAGAATTCGCTTTCAGGAAAATTTTTTCTCATGACACGTTCTGCGTCATCTCGTAAATCGTTCATTCCCATTTCATCATAGGCCTTGGCCATGATGTACAGAGCTTCTTCTGTAGCAGGTGTTTGTGGATATTCTTCCAGAACATATTGCGCGCGCCTGGCTGCAGCAACATACGCTTTACGTTTCATATAATAGCGCGCAACATATATTTCACTTTTAGCAACTACGTTAACCAAATGTGCCATACGCTTAAGCGCATCAGGGGTGTACTTGCTCTTCGGGAAGCGGATAACCAGTTCTTTGAAATTTTCAAACGATTCACGTGATGCCTTCGAATCACGCTCACTCATATCCTGATTAATAATTCTCGATGAGATATAACCCATGATTCCCAAGTCATCATGAAAATTAGCTAACCCCTTGATATAATATGCATAGTCAACATTGGGGTGATGGGGGTAAAGCTGAATGAAACGATCTGCTGCCGCAATCGCTGAAGCTTGCTGTTGATCTTTATAATAGGCATACGCAATTTCAAGTTGCGCTTGTTGCGCATACCGTCCATAAGGATAGCGCGCCTCCAGCGCTTCGAATAATTTGACCGCTTTCTCATAATTACCATTATTTAGTTCATTCTTAGCTTCAGAGTAAAATTTATTAGGTGACCAGTGGCTATTGTCCGCTGACTTTTCCTTCAATAAACCACATGCTGACAACCCAAAAACCAAAACTAAAATCAAACGATACCACATGAAATTTCCTGTAAAAACTAACAAAGCTATTCAAGATTATAACGTAAAGCTACCTTTATTCGCATGACTGACCAAACTGAATCGATTATTGAATTAGTTGTGCCCCAAAGTTATATCGGGCTTCGACTAGACCTCGTGTTAGCACAATTACTACCCCACTGGTCACGCAGCCGTTTGCAGTCATGGATACTTGAGAAACGTGTGAACGTAGATGGCAAGATTGCTACCCCCAAACAAAAAATTTGGGGAAACGAAAAAATTAGTATTAGACCTCATATTGTTGGGGCCAACGAGACGCATGCTGCAGAAGCAATTTCGCTTGAGATCATTTATGAAGATAATCACTTACTTGTGATCAATAAACCAGCAGGAATGGTCGTCCATCCTGGCAATGGGAATTGGCAGGGAACACTATTAAATGCACTCCTTCATCATTCCAAGCAGCTTAACAATATACCAAGAGCGGGTATTGTCCATCGGCTAGATAAAGATACCAGTGGTTTGCTCGTTGTCGCAAAAACAATAGAAGCACAAACCAGCCTGGTGCGGCAACTGCAAGAGCATAGCGTCAAGCGGGATTATTTAGCAATTGCATTAGGTGAGGTCAAACAAAACGGTTATATCGATGCTCCCATAGGTCGACATCCTGTACAGCGCACCAAAATGGCTGTGACTATCCATGGCAAGCCAGCACGTACTTACTATCAAATATTAGAATCATTCGATGGTTGTACTTTGCTTCGTTGCAGCTTGGAAACCGGACGGACTCATCAGATCCGCGTACACATGCACAATATGGGCCATCCGCTCGTAGGCGATCCGGTCTACACTGGAAAAACCAGGAAACTACCTCCAGAGATAGCACGATTGATCATGCGATTCCCGAGACAAGCTTTGCATGCACAACAGCTAGCCTTCGTTCATCCGCTGCATGGTGAAACAATGATATGGAATTCTGAACTACCGGAAGATATGAGTGTACTGCTGCAGGGGCTACGGCAATATGGTACGTTGCCAAGTCTGGCATCATTTTAATCTCTTAATAGAGAATCTATTAAGCTAGAGTATGCAAAAACTAAGAGACAATATAAGAAATGCACCCGCAGGTACATTTCTTGAATAGTTTAAATAAGTTTAACAATTCACTATCTCCTAGAAAATTGTTGTTTTAAAAAGGCAGTATTGCATCGAGTGACATCAGGACTTGATCGTTATTACCGCCAAATGGCCTAAAGGATGATCCATGAAGCGGATCTGCTATATCGTAGCGAAAGTTTGGTCGAATATTCAGCTGCCGCAGGCTATCGGTAAAATTAAACATTTTTCCTGGCTTCCAATTCAAACCCAGTGTTACAGCATAATAGTCTGAAGGAGAGCTGGTAGCAAGTTGGGTTGAGCCACCTAAGGCAAAGCTCTCGCCTAAGTGGTTGGTTGCAAGGGAGACCCGAGCTGGCGAAAATACACGGAACCCATCCCTATCGCGAAACCATTCCCCCCGCACACCTACCGACAAATCTGATGTCACATCATAATAAAGGTGCATATTGATTCCATACCACTCGGCATTCTTGGTTACATTAGTAAAATGGAGATTATTAAGCAATACGTTATCTGCAAAACCATGATCATGTTGCAAAACAAAATGGGTTTTTGAAGTAATCATATGTTTCAGAACAATACTGAACATCCCCCAGAAGCTACTATTCCGGGTGGAAGTTGTGCTACCCGTACCGCTGATATTGAGAGAAGTATCACCATCATCACTTGTCCAGGTTAATCCACCTATCCCACCCCAGTTAGCCAATTGTTTATCAAAATTACCATCCCATCCGCCTGTCGCACTCCCTGTAAGTGCCCCAGCCACCATAGACCAATTATCGGTAATGGCATATTCACCCAATAAGCCAGTATGGGTAAAAGGTTCACCATATTGCATAGTATAAGCATGGGTGTAGAAGAAATTATTAGGCGCTGGAACCGATTCATAACCAATCGGTGTATAAAAATGCCCAATTTTTACGTTGACACCTCTGCTGTCAGTAATGGGAGCGTACACCTCAGCAAAGGCTTGTGGAATGGCGATGCCATAGGTACGACTGGAGTTACAGCAAATATCAAGATCCCAATTGCCTCTGTCCTCGAGAGGTCTACCATTATTTACATCAAATGCCGGATTTCCAAAGGCTTGTGCGAAAATAGCATCGGTACCGAACAAAAAGTCGGCTCGGAAGCCTATATCCCATGAACTTCCCTCTGTTACTACAGGTCGTTCCATGAACAAATTAAGTTGGTTGAGTTGAAATCGGTTAGCCTGATCTGCAAAAGTAACCGGGCCGTTAAATCCATCAGTCTGAAACGTATTGAATGTTGCACCACCATGAATCCAACCACCAACTTTAAGCCCGTATTGATCAAGATTAAGTCCGTATTTATCAAGAAAATTCATGGTGGTATTTGCATGAACGGCAGCAGAGCTCATGCCAAATAATAACAATCCCACGATTACAGCAAAGATCCCCTTCTTTCTGCATTTAGAATTAATTCTCATTCTCCCCCTCTTTCCTCGGACTTATAAATTAAAAATATAAAAATGAAAAGTTAATACCCTTATTTAATACAAGAATTTGACTTTACACATAACATAAGACTGGGTCAATGTAAAACCTCTCTAGCATTAAGTAAAGTGATTTGAACTATCGACACCAGAAATCAGCGATAAGGGATGGTGCAATAGTTAACATGATGAGGGCAAAATTGGAACTTTAATACTTATGCAGATTGGGAAGCTTTGGGATAAATTAGCAAGCAAAGGAGAAACGTAGAGAAAGGAAATTGTTCAAGGATGCAATTTTAGAACGCAGAACCATTTGATTCTTAAGAAAGAAAGTTGGTGTAATGCTTTCTTTCTAAAAAATTATCACTATATGATAGATTTTCTACTTTATATAATGAATAGTTAGATTTTATTAATTTAGAATAAAAAAATGCCGCACATTACCCTTCATGATATAAAATGTGCGGCGATTATTACTGATAATAACCTATCGCTTATTTATATTAAGCAATCCCTTCAAGAATATTTAATAATGAAAGAATAGATAGAATAATATAATATGCTGTTGGTAATTTCATAAATTTTCTCCTTTATAATTTTATTACATTTGAGAAACCATACTGGTAATATGGTTCTCTTAAGGATGTATAGTAGCGATAACATATTCAAAGAATAAGCATAATAAAATGAGTCACATTGGCGCTTATTAGGATACAATCAATTCATATATGAAAACTTAATTTACTTATACTCTCAATTTTTGTGATTAATAAATAGAAATATTGGCTTTATATAGCAGAGTATTGGCTTTATTTTTTCAGAGAGTTTATAAATAAGCCGATAAATACTCAGTCCCCAGAATGTGAGATGATGGTCAAATATTCTGACTTTCCACCTTGGTTACTGCTAGCTCGACCTGAGCTAGCATACTTCATCTTGCAATCACTAATTCTTCCCATTTTGTCGTATAAGCAGGACTTCTATTTTCCTGTTTCATTTTCCATGGCTGCCGGAGTCTTTCCGAAGCAAGTTTCACTGATTGTCTACCCATAGCACGATTGATCATGTCAAGTGTAGCCACTAATTGATTAGATTTATCATCTAAATTACCTGAAGAAAAAAGCTTTCCCTGGCAGCGCTCTGCTGGCACCAGTTCCAACAGCGTCACACCTGCTTTTTGGTAGGAATACCCCGGCCTGTAAATACGCTTCAATCCCCACAAAGCAGCTCTGACGAGCGCTATGGTATTATCAGTTGGTGAAGGTAACAGAATAGTCAGACTGTTGCTGTAATATGCTTTTTTCTTGTTGAACGGGCTGGTTCGAATATATACTATACATACACCAAACTCGCATACGAGCGCTGCTGGCGCAATTTTTCCGCTGCTCGACTTATATATAGCGTGACAGCTTCTTGCAAGCTTTCCAGATCCATTACCAGCCTACCAAATGATCGGGATGACATGATCTGTTTCTTAGGTAACTGCACTTCTTCTAACCCGAGACAGACTACACCATTCAACTCCTGAATGGTTCTATCCACCATAACGGAAAAATAGTTGCGTATGACCATAGGATCGGCCATTTTGAGATCAAGTGCCACCTTGATACCCAGCTTGGCAAGCTTAGGAGCAAGTCTAGGGCCGATCCCCCAGATCTCCCCAACCTCGATACGAGAAAACCAGCTATTCCGATCAGCATCGTTCATCGCAGTGAGATTGCAAACACCATTAAACTGCAGGTTCTTCTTTGCCATATGGTTAGCAAGCTTAGCCAGCGTTTTGGTGCTGCCAATACCGATAGAAACTGGCAAGCCAGTCCATTGTTTGATACGTTTGCTGATCTGCTGACAATAATCGATCAGATTGCGAGATTGAAATCCCGTTAAATCAAGAAAGCACTCATCAATCGAATAAATTTCCTGTTCTGGACTAAACTGACTAAGAAACTGTTTGGAAATTCTGAGAGCTAGCTGATGTAGCGATTTTTGCTGTTTGTTAACATTCACCATTTTATGAATCAACCAAAAAACGGAAGAAGCGTTATCCGAGCAACCTAAGCTCTGGAGCGTGGTATTACTTGAAACCCCACCTACCGGTATCAGCAGTAGGAAGGCCGAGAGAGGTAAGTCTACGCCAGGTGGTAAATGCAATTTTGTATGTTTTAAAAACAGGTTGTCAATGACGGCAATTACCCCGCGAGTTCCCAGCTTGGAGTGCGGTTTACTATTATTTCAACTGTTGGTCACGCAACGGGACATGGGAGCGTATTCATCATTTATTGCGTTCGCGGTTGCGAGAAAGATGTGGACGCCACAAGCACCCTACGGCAGGTTGCTTAGACAGCCAAAGTGTCAAATGTACTGCGGTTGCGGGGCAGCGTGGTTTTGATGCTGGCAAGAAGGTTAATGGCCGCAAACGCCATATTCTGGTGGATACACTGGGTTTAGTACTGACGGTTATAGTAACTGTCGCTAGGAGCTATGATCATTTCTGGTGTATGACAGGAGAAGGAAGCGGTGTAACCTGTTGGTAAAGATCTTGGCAGATCAACCACCAATAGAAGGGACACACCGCTATGATAGATAGTAATCATTTTGACCTGAACAAACCAGATCAAAATGATCTGCTACAGGAAGTTCTCCGCGAAGGCGCCCGCAAAATGTTGGCTGCAGCCATTGAAGCGGAAGTAGCTGCCTTTATTGAGCAATATAGCACTTTAAAAACTGATGAGGGAAAACCGGCAGTAGTCAGAAATGGTTATCTGCCAGAACGTCCGATTCAGACAGGACTGGGAGCTATCGAGGTCAAAGTACCAAAGATTCGGGATCGCTCTGAATCTGGCATCAAGTTTAACAGCAGCCTGGTGCCACCCTACTTGAAGCGCACCAGGAATATTGAAGAATTTTTACCCTGGCTTTATAACCGACCAGCAACGCTGCTGGGTACATAAAACTGCTAATGTATTGGAAAAACTACCCAAAGCCATGCAACCCAAGGTCAAAAAAGCCTTGCATGATATTTGGCAAGCCAGTACCCGGGAAGAAGCTTATCAGGCATTTAATCATTGTATGGAACGATTCAGCCCGAAATATCCAAAAGCAATGGAGTGCCTGGCTAAAGACAAAGCTTCCATGCTGGCTTTCTATGATTATCCTGCCGAAAACTGGCAGCATATTAGAACAACCAATCCAGTTGAATCCGTCTTTGCTACTGTCAGATTGAGAACAGACAAAACCAGGAATTGTGGTAGCAGAACAACCACGTTGACCATGGCGTTCAAACTCATGGAAACAGCACAGAAAAAATGGTTTCGATTACGAGGTTATAAGCTGTTAGCTGATGTCATCACCGGCGTCAAATTTGTTAACGGTATTAAACAATCAGGAGATCAAAAACAGGCAGCCGCTTAACTCTCTATACACCAGATTTGACTATAGCTCTTGAATACCCGTTCACAGGATACATAGAAGTTATTGACATCAATGAGTGCGATAGCACGCATGATAATCTATTTCACAGGATGAATGACGTTGGTCACAACACCCCAAATAATCAACTCCTGATCATTCCTAAGTTCGATGGGTGGATATTCTGGATTCTCGGCCAGTAAGCAAACCTTACTGTGCTTGATGGAAAGTCGCTTCACTGTGAGCCCCCCATCTACTACTGCGATAATCACCTGACCTAACTGAGGTTCAAGGGAGCGATCCACTACCAGTGTATCGCCATCGAAGATATCGGCATCCGTCATAGAACTACCCTGCACCCGAACAAAGAAAGTAGCTGAAGGATTACGGATCATTACGGATCAACAGCTCATTGAGGTCGATTCTACCTTCGATATGGTCATCTGCAGGTGAAGGAAAACCTGCTGGGACGCGATTGATAAACAACGGCAGGTGTAATTTAGCAGGCTCGGCTGCAGGTAATAATACTTCTTGTGGCAATGCCACAGTCTCCTGCAACTGCTGGCGTGTTTGAAGAAAGTTGATGATGGCTGTTTTTTCGTCCAGAGGAACGCGCATCACCGTTGTCGGAATCCTAAACTTTCCATTTTTAGGCTTACGGCCTGCACCTGGACGTCGTCCACCATGAGCTCTACAAGAATCTTTCGTATGCCCACTTGATTATGTAGCACTAATCAAATGTACTGAAAATGGATAAGATTAGCAATATTTCAGGAACTACTCACGATTCAGAAAGATCGCCGACTGGAGAAAATCCAAACAATAATATTGTATTCGCCCCACATCGATTGATATGGCATTGATTCTGAAACATGCGCACAAAAATACTACCTAGCACAATTTCTAACAGGTTGTGATCAGCACAACACAAAGACCAGAATTAACGTCACTGATCACACTTTTCAGCAAATCCCTCCACAATATGCCTTAGCAATCCTTGATTGGCATCTTCCACTAAATCAAGCACCATCTCGAATCCATGACTTCCTCCATAGTAAGGATCTGCTATTTCCTGATACTTATCCCATTGACTGCTGTAACGCATCAATAAATCAAGTTTGTGACTATATTGTTGTGGGCAACGATCTTCCAGTATTGCAAGATTATTTTTATCCATTGCTAGAATATAGTGAAACTCTTCAAAATCATTTAATTCTACGGTCCGAGCGCGCAACTCCTGCATGTTATACCCTCTTTTCAGTGCTGCTTTTTGTGTACGTCTATCAGGAGGCTCATCGATATGGTAAGCGTGTGTCCCCGCTGAATCGACATAGATCTGCTTCTCCAGACCAACAGCCCTGACTTGATGCCTAAATACTGCATCCGCAGTAGGTGATCTGCAAATATTACCCATGCAAACAAAGAGAACTTTAACTTTATTATCTTGCTTCATTTTTGTTTCATTATTCCCAGTTCATTTTGAAAAATAATTCTAAAAACCTATGAAAACTTTTCTGTAATTGTAAGATGGATTTCATCCTCCAACGAACTCACCTCTCCACCCTGCCGTAGATGGACAGTGCTTACATACCGCTTCCGTAAGGGTGTTCTAAATCTAGAATATAGAATATTGGTTTTTCCCTTTTCCAGGGCTGCAGAAGATCTCATAAATCTTCATAAACCCACATGACACAGAGCACCCCCACTAGTAACCAGATCATAATAATAATCCCACCTGCCACTCGGCTCACTGGTTTTGCGTCCTGGCTGATTTCTTGGGCCCGTACCCTGCACGCTGCCAGCACTTCTGGAGGAATCAATTTGATAGCCAAGGCAATTCCTAGGGGCAGCAAGACGAGATCATCCAGATAACCAAGAATCGGAATAAAATCTGGAATCAGGTCAATTGGGCTGAGCGCATAAGCAACAATAGCAGCAACGAGAAACTTAGCATACCAAGGAGTAGCAGGATCACGTGCCGCGAAGTAAAGCGCAAGGGTTTCTGCTTTCAGACGAAACGCAAGTTGCTTTAGGTTTAAGAAAAGATTCATAGTCAATATACCATACCAAATGAATAATCACTAAAGGTACACATCGCCATCGGTAAGCCAGACTATTCTCCCAGTTTCCCAATGCTTGTTTGATCCGCACCCTAATTCTAGAACCATCGCCGATACCGCAAAATCGACAATTTGCAACCCCATTCATGTTCCCTACGGACGCTTGAGCTAATGCGTCAGCTTACATTGGAATAGGGTCTTACTGAAAGGCAAGTGCGCAAAATAAAAAATAACCCAGAGAGCAATATATAACTCACCGGGTTAGAGGGGATACGAGAATAGTATTTTCGAATCTTATTTATCCATTATCGACCAGAACTGAGAAAGCTTTAGCATCTTTTTAAAGCACTCGAAATAACCTTTATCCTCCCTCGACATAAAGCAGTTACTCACAAGCTTATCCACGAAAATTGTGGATAATAAAATCCGAACACTCTCCATCTTCGCAGTAGCAAAGGGAAATAACAACAGATGAATATAATACTTTCCATAGCGTGTAGTGCTCTTTATTATCGGAATTGGGTTGGTTATCCACTTTGCGGAGAAGCTGATCAAAGGAGCTGCTGGCAAGTCCCTGGGCTTTGGAATTTCACCTTTCTGGTGAGCGTCATTTTTATTGGCTTTGATCCAGAAAATCTCTCTTTGAAAGCAGTAGCCTCATTTGAGGGTGTAGCCGGAATCGCGTTGAGCTCTATTGCTACATTGGACAGCTTTTCCGCTGCGTGGCGTGAATCGCGGAACTGAATAAACTTGACCGCCCACCCCTATCTGGATACTTCACCAGGATGCTTCCTTTGGGGGGACTGGCTATCGTATCTTCAATTCTAAATGAGAATATACAAAAATATCTCAATCTGAATAAGTCATTATCGAACTCACTTAGGTAGGTTAATTTTAGATGCAAACCCTGGGTAAATTTAGGCGCAATTCAACACATAATGCTTATATTCACAATTGCCCACATGAATATCCCTCAGTTGATCATCTTTAACGCCCCCCTCAAAATAGGCGACGAATACCCGCATGGTTTCTTCATGAGCGACTACCAATAGTGTTTTATCCTTCTGCTCTTTTAACCAATCGATAAATCGTAACACACGCTGCTTATGGTCCAGCAATGATTCGCCACCATTCACGCGTATTCGTAGCGGATCATGGATAATCGCTGAAAAATAGTCAGACACTGGTATGCCATCAAACCCTGAGCGGATGTCGGCAAGATCAGGATGCACCTCAATTGGCACTGCGTGGTAACAGTTTATTACCTCCGCCGTTTGGTATGTCCGTGGCAGGGGCGAAACAATAATACGATCAAATACTACATCACGCAGCGCCAGCGCTGCCAACTTCGCTTGCTCTATACCTACTTCTGTTAAATGAACATCCCGGCTGGGATCATCGTTACACAAACCAAGATCATTATAGTTAGTGCGCCCATGGCGCATGAAGTAGATATCCATGTTGCAAATGACTATAAAAATAAAACAGTAAGTAGCAAGTAGAGTCAGCACAAAATTAGCAATGTACCAAATGGCGCACCAAAAATGTACCGGTTAGACCTATAAAAAGCAGGTGCAGCTAGACTGGAAACCGGTTATCCTGAATAAAATGAGTTGAAAGCCCAAAGAAATATGGTGGCGAACATTTGATCGCTTGAGTGATATACATAATGTCACCCTCACGGGAACTCTGATTCGGATAGCGAAACAAATTGAAGTGAAGATCAGGATCTGAAATTTTATTCACGCAAGAATATTCGATAGATAAACAGTTTATCAGTTAATTCAACAGCGAATCGAGTTGTTAGCAATGAGCAAAATTATGAGGAGCAATCATGAGTATTCAATTACTACCAAAGCTCACCACGGATGAGTGGCAAATGATCCTTAGTACTTACGATGGCAATTGGGTAGAACCTCATCAGCCATTGAGTATAGCGACAGACATTATGGATGATAAAGGGGCTATTTCACTCACGGATTTAACGCCGGAATATGCAGCACTCGCACAAAAAATGCATACCTTAAGCCAGACTGAACAATTAGCTATTATGGATTTCATTCAGAAATACTGGGCTAACGATTGGAGTGAATACCAAAACTGGGATGAGATTTATCAAAAGGTGATCAATCTTTAGAGCGGAAGTATTCTAAACCGGTAAAGGCTTTGGAATCACTGTCTGTAGTCAATAGACTACAACGCTAAAACGGTCTGATATTGATCTGAATAACCGATCTTTCACGCTATCCAATACTAAGAACTGGGAACCCTACCCTTGCCTGGCACTAGTAAAACCGTTTGTTTATTTATAAAGAAATTGAATTCAATCAGCGCAACACCCTGAAAAAAAAGATAAAATAGAAAAAATCTTGACTGATGAAGAACTAAAAGCATGGGAAAACAGCAGAACAGGGAAGCTGAGTTACTGCAAGCAGTACGGCACATGACTATCAGAAAAGGTCATAGGGTTATGTTCTCCATTATTTCTGCATGCAAGAAATCAGGTTTTTCGCACCTACCAATCCTGTGAGCAGCTAATTATCAGGGCAGCAGCGTGATGCGATTCTGTGGTCCTGGTGCTACAGGGCTGTTTGTGACGAAATAGGCTTCCAGCGCATCAAGATCAAGGGCACCACCCATACGGTCGATACCTTCTTTAAGAACGTAAAACTGGTCACCTCCCTCAGCCAAGAAACTGTTCACAGTCACCCGATAGCTCTTCTCCGGATCAACCATTATGCCGTTAACTTTGATACTGGTCGGATTAACATTATCGCAGGGCGTGCCCTTTTCTTTCCATTCATAGGTAAAACCATGGGATACCTGCAGAATACGGTTGAATGGTTGCCCACTGGAACCGCCTGTCAGATAACCTGCTGTGCAGCCCATGAACTGTTGCTCCAGCAGAGTGTGAATTTGTGAGCCAGTCAGAGTCATAGTCACCAGGCTGTTGCCGAAAGACTGCACAAGGAAGGCCTCGCCATAGGTTATCTTGCCGTCACCTTCTTTGGCGTTGCTGGATGGAAAAATAAGATCGGCACGCATGCTACCCGGGTTCACAAAAGCCACCACGGCCTCGCCAAAACCGGGAATCTTGGTAACATTCAAATGCGCATCGGCGATCAAATCCCCTAAGGCCGATTCGCCAGCCGCATTTGGAGTGCGGACAATGTCGGCAGTAATCGAGCCAATCACACGATTAGCGATGGGTTGCGACAGGGCTTTATAGCCATCGACCACGGCCTTGATCGCTGCATTGGGAGTAACACTGGTGTCGTTGCGATCGACCAGAACGTTCTGGGCGTTAATCTTGATAACGTGACCAGATCTATTGTCGATGGTCATGTCAATGTCAGTCAGGATTCGGCCTATTGAGTTAGCGCTGGTCACCGGAATGGAGCGACCTATGCTGTTGGTGATCATGCAGTTGTATGCCTGATGGGTGTGGCCTGAGATAACTAGATCCACATCATCATGCAGGGCATTGACGATGGGCTTCAGCGGAGTATTTTCCAAGTTGCCTTCACATGAGTTCATGGTGGAGGCATCCTGATTAGAGAGCACAATACCGCCTTGATGAATCAAGATCACGATAGCTTCCGCGCCTAGCTTACGCAGTTCAGGAATCAAAGCATTGATGGTAACTGCTTCGTCGTTGAAATCCAGGCCAACCACGCCACCTGGGCTAACAAGAGTGGAAGTTTCCTTCAAAGTCAGGCCAATGAAACCAACTTTCAGATCACCTTTGTATGTCTTAATGGCGAAGGAGGGAAAGATAGTTTGGCCGCTTTTCGTTTCCACCACATTGGCCGCCAGGAACTTGAAATTCGCCCCGCTGAATTTTCCCTCGTCATCGGTTGGCGCGCCCACTTCAGCGCCGCGACAAGAATTGGGATCGGTAGGATGGCAACCACCTTTTTGCATACGTTTTAACTCATCTAAGCCTTCGTCGAATTCATGATTGCCCACAGCGTTGAATTCCAGGCCAGCCATGCTCATGGTTTCGATGGTCGGCTCGTCATGAAACAGAGCAGAAACGAGGGGAGTAGCACCGATCAGGTCACCGGCAGAAACGACGGTGGTAGTAGGATTCTTGGCTTTAGACTTGGCGATATAACCAGCCAACCAATCCACACCGCCGACTGCAACATTGGACCTAGCCCCTTCTGGGGTCACAAAAGTTCCAGGTGATTCAATCTGGCCATGAAAATCGTTAAAGGCAAGTATCTTGATCGTGGTAGTAGTCTGAGCATTGGCTGCATAGGTACCCGCACTGACCATCAATAATAGGGCCGCTCCCATGGCAATCCAATTCAGTCTCATGATTAGAGCATTCTGCATTTAAGTACGTCCATACCCTGAATTCAGGAAGTAATTTCTGCATTCATATGCTGAGAAGAGCG
>NZ_JAWJYP010000017.1:0-73869 GCF_033063275.1 Nitrosomonas sp. Is37
GCCTTCATCTGAATACAGTCGTTCAAACCGCTCTTCTACTACCGACCAGTCAATCTTCCCTGCCAGTCGGTATAGCTGGGGTTTAGGGAGTAATGGAACGTAAAACCCGGTTAAGGCCCCCTGTTTACCCTGCAGGAGACGCGACACAGTAGCTAATCGTCCCGATGCAAAAACCGTAATGGCACAGCTTGCTCACTGGTTCGAGGATTACAAGCAGTTTGACCCCAAACCTGCCGAGATTAAGGCGCTTTTCAGCAACACATTGAACGTCACGCGCGTGCGGCGGAACTACTCGACAAAATGTTGCGGGGCTGAAGGGGAAGTCGTGGATCGGATCATTTTCGGATTTTGTACCCTGTTTTCAGCATTCGCAATGTCCACCACGATACTGCCAGGAAACATGCCATCAGAGTCCCAAGGCTGAGGTAGGGTGAAACATCCGAGGCGCGAAAGAAGCCGTAGCGAAACCCGTCTACCATGTAGAAAAACGGATTCAGATACGATAATCCTTGCCAAAGTGGAGGCAACGAGGGGATCGTATAGAAAACCCCCGATAAAAACGTCAGTGGCAGGACGATAAAATTTTGCAACGCAGCAAGCTGCTCAAATTTTTCCGCCCAGATTCCCGCAATGATGCCTAAGGCGCCCAGCAACGCGGTGCCCATCAAGGCAAATGCGAATACCCATGCGAACGAGTACAGGGGAAGTTCAAAAAACCCCAGCGTCACCACGTAGATACCCAGTCCTACCACGAGACCGCGAACTACCGATGCCAGTACATAAGCAGTGAATATTTCCTGGTAAGAAAGCGGCGATAACAGCATGAAGATGTGATTGCCCGAGACCGTCGATTGAATCAGGCTTGATGAGGAGTTAGCGAAAGCGTTCTGCAACATGGCCATTATCACCAGTCCCGGAATCAGAAAAACTGTGTAGGTTACACCGGGATATGCCTGCACCCGTTCTTCCAGTGCGTGAGAAAAAATCAATAGATAGAGCAAGGTAGACAGCATGGGTGCAAATACGGTCTGGAACCCAACTTTCCAGAATCGTAGCAGTTCCTTGTAGAGCAGCGTAAGAAATCCATTCATACCGATGCAGGTTCCAGACTCTCTGCATCGTGCATGATCTTTACGAACACTTCTTCCAGATCAGGTTGCAATATCTGCAGTTCCAGGACTTGGGTCTGGGTTGCGCGTAATGCTGTCATCACATTTTCAAGCTGGGAGTATTCCTCGATTGCCAGAACGTAGTAGCCTTGGTCGTGGCCGATTATCAGTAGCTGTAACGCCGCCGGCAGCGTATCGGGAGATAACCGCAATCGTATCCGGTGTCCGGAAATGTTGCTGATGAGATTTTTGACGCTATCAAGCACAACGATACTGCCATTTTTGAGCATTGCCACGCGGTTGCATAAAGCCTCTGCTTCTTCCAGATAATGCGTAGTGAGCACAATGGTATGACCGTTGCGGTTTAATTGCTTGATAAAACGCCAAAGGGCCTGGCGCAATTCCACATCTACGCCTGCGGTGGGTTCATCCAAAACGATTACCGGGGGTTTGTGGACCAATGCCTGCGCTACCAGTACGCGCCGCTTCATGCCGCCTGACAACAAACGCATGTTGGTATCGGCCTTATCGGCAAGGTCGAGATGGTGGATTATCTCGTCTATCCAGCTGTTATTCTTCTTCATGCCGTAATAGCCGGATTGAAACACAAGTGTTTCCCGAACGGTAAAGAACGGATCAAATACCAACTCCTGCGGCACCACGCCTAACATGCGGCGTGCTTCACGGTACCCGGCGACGACATCATGCCCCTTCACCCTGACACTCCCGCTGCTGGCAAGGGTAAGACCGGCGATAATATTGATCAGTGTCGTCTTTCCCGCTCCATTGGGGCCAAGCAAAGCGAAGAATTCGCCAGTATGGATTTCGAGATCAATGCCGTTCAAGGCATGCAATGCACCGAACCGCTTGTGCACCTGCCTGACTTCGACTGCCGGAGTCATGAAGAAAGCTCTGTTTCAAGCGGAGGAATGACAAATTCGTGCCGCTCGGGGATATGGCTTTCGAGCGCATCCACCATCGTTTTCGCAGAGTTGAAACCGGTCTGGTCGGCGATCTCCTGCATGCAGGTAGGGCTGGTAACATTTATTTCGGTGAGATAATCACCGATCACGTCCAGCCCCACCAGCATCAAGCCTTCATCGTACAGCGCGGGACCAAGCGTTTCAGCGATTTCGCAATCACGCAGGGTGAGCGGCTGCGCCACAGCTATCCCGCCTGCGTTAAGATTGCCGCGTGTTTCGCCTGGTTTGGGAATGCGGGCAAGCGAGTAAGGCACCGGTTTCCCTGCAATCAGCAGGATGCGTTTATCACCTTGAGCGATATCGGGAATGTACCGCTGAACCATGATTGTGCGCGTGCCGTAGTGCGTGAGGGTTTCCAGGATCACACCGGTGTTGTGATCGGCACCGTGAATGCGGAATACGCTGGCTCCTCCCATGCCGTCGAGCGGCTTGAGTACAATGTCGCGGTGTTCGGCCTGAAAATTGCGAATCAGGGATTCCTGCCGAGTCACCAGGGTAGGTGGGGTAAATTGTGGAAACCTGGCTATGGAAAGTTTTTCGTTATGATCGCGTATCGCCCGCGGACTATTGACGATACGGGCCCCCTGGCTTTCCGCCAATTCCAGCAGATAAGTGGTATAGACGTATTCCATGTCGAATGGCGGGTCCTTACGCATCAAAACAGCATCGAATTCCCGCAGCGGGATTTCCTGTGGCTCCTTTGTCCGGTACCAGCGGTGTCCATCGTCACCCGCCAGGCCGGTTAACTCCAACGCACGTGCAAATCCCACGGTTTGCGCGCCCTTCCATGCCAAGTCGCCTTGCTGCAGGGTAAATATTTCATGATCGCGGGCTGCTGCTTCGCGCATCATGGCAAAGCTTGAGTCCTTAGAAGTCTTGATGGAGTCTAGCTGATCGAGAATGAAGGCAAGTTTCATTGAGCAGAGTGATTATCCAGTTACATAGGAATGCGCTTCAGCATGGCCATTCCTTGCGGGTTCTTGCGTTGTTTGCATGAGTTTACGCAATTCAACGAGCAGCAGTTTCGACTCTGGTGCCAGGCAAGTTTTGAGACAAGCGCAGCTCCTGGGAATGAACGATGTTGGCTGTGGCGCCTTGCGAGAAATAGTTGCTCAGGTATTGATCGAAAGGGATCTCATCCGTGGCCTCGAGCTGTTTCTGTTGCGCCAGCGATGTCTTGACCTGGAGATCAAAATTCCTCTTTACCGCCGCATCCAGTGCGGCATTCTGGAAATAACGAGTGTATTCACGGGACTTCTGCAATACCAGTTCGGTAATTGACATCTTTTGCGCGCGCATGGCCGACAGCATTCTTGCTGAAGCCGTCAACTCAGGATGGCGAATTGTTTCGATCTGCTGGTGCAATGCGTGGGTGTAGGGGATATCGGCATTGCCGTTATCCAGGATCTCACATATCTCCCGCATCTGCTCACACAGCGTCAGCGCCCACTGCCGCAGCGGGATTTCATGCCCGTTGTCCAGCAGCTTCAGTCTCGGATCCCTGCCGCGATTGGCCACCGACAATGCGTTATTGCTGGTCTCGTCATGCTGCTTCAAGTCATGTCCCACATTGGGCTGGAATAGACAGAAAAGACTCAGCACTTCAAGAAAGCGCATGGTTTCGATCGCAATGCCAGCAGGTTCAAACACATCGACGTCCACAGATCGTATTTCAATGTATCGGATCCCTCGGCTTCCCAGTGCCTGCAGGGGCCTCTCGCCGGGCCTCGTGGGCTGTTTTGGCCGCACCGGAGTGTAATATTCGTTCTCAATTTGCAGGAAATGAGTATTCAACTGCTGGTACTGGTCGCCTACCTTTGCCCCGATTCTTTCATATCCGAGATAAGGTATCGTTGTTGCGCTGCCCAAATCCCGTATATATTCTTCAATGCTGTTAAAGGAAATATGAAACATCGATTGAACGGGATTCAAATAGCCTATCTCGCTCATCCTCAAAGAGGTGGCAAAGGGCTTGTAGTAGGAATGCTCATCAAAATTCTGCAAGGTATCGGAATAAACAGAATTGCGGCTATCGATGAAGCTTTTGCCCACTGCCGGGGACGAGCCGAATAAATACAGGATAAGCCAGCCATAACGCTGCAAGTTTCTGATCATTCCCATATAAGCGCCGGTGGTGAACGATTGCAGATCACCCGTATGTTTCACGAACTGCTGGTATTCGGGCCAGAATTGTTCAGGAAGCGAGTAGTTGAAATGGATTCCGGCAATGACCTGCATGCAACGGCCGTAGCGATAGCTTAAACCCTGCCGGTAGATGTGCTTCATCCTCCCGAGATTGGATGAACCATATTCGGCGATGGGAATTGCCGGGTCCCGTAAATTGCCGACAGGCATACTTGCCGCCAGCAATAATTCGTCATTGATATTTGCGCAGACATATTTATGCAAGTCCGTCAAGGAATCCAGCACTTCCGTTCCATCCGATAATGCTGGCGTGATCAACTCAAGTAAGGCTTCAGAATAATCAGTTGTTATATTCGGATGAGTCAACGCGGCTCCAAGCTGAACCGGGTGAGGTGATGATGATATTGATCCCTTCCGGTTAATTCGGAGGCTCTCTTTTTCGATGCCTTTCAAGCCATGAATTAATAACGGCTGAAGAGATTCGTTGATGGGTGTTGTGCGCTCGCTACAAGATAATTGTCTTGACATTTATCCTCCGATATTGTTTGCAATAAGCAAGTGATCAGAGTATAGACCTGGAGACGGATAGGCGGTAGTCTGCTAAATTAGTTATCACAGTCCTGTTTTTGATACCTATGAGCGGCGCAGTGGCAGAGATGGGTGCGTTGCGCAAGTCCCGGTAGCGCTCTAGCCTAGTCCTCATGCAGTATCTCGAAACGCTGTGCAAGAAAATCAATTAACGCCCGCACAGATGGCAGAAGACCGCGCCGGGACGGAAACACCGCATGAATGATTTCCCGACACGGCGCCCAGTCTGGCACCAGCCTAACCAATGAACCAGCCGCCAGTTGGTCTCGCGCCATGACCACCGGCAGCTGCACTACACCGACACCGGCCACAGCGGCATCTCTTAGCGCAATCATGTCCGTCGTCGCGAAGCGTGGCGTGTGATGAAGTGTTGCGTGTGCGCCATCTGGCCCATGCAGCACCCAGGTGTGGATTTGTTGCAGAACCCCCAGGCCCAGGCTAGGCCAACTGCTCAAAGCAGATGGTGCAGCAGGAAAGCCGAGCCGCTGGACAAGGGCAGGACTGGCTACCAAACATTGGCCTCGATCAGTCAAAACACGCATAACCAGGTTACTGTCCTGCAGGGGCGGTGGTCGCACACGAAGGGCGACGTCGACCGACTCACTGACCAGATCGATACGTCGGTTGGTCGCCTCCATCTGCACTGTGACGTGCGGATAGCGCACCATGAAATCAGCCAGCATCACTCCTACATAAGCATTCACCAGCGGGATGGGGCATGTCATCCGGATTACACCCCGAGGTTCGGCTTTTAAGGTGTCTATTGCTTCCTGGGCCCCCTCAGCTTCCACCAGCATCGCCTTGCAATGCGTGTAATAAGTCTCGCCGGCGTCGGTAACTGCAAAGTGACGTGTCGAGCGCTGGATCAGGCGCACACCCAAGCGTTCTTCCAGCTTGGCGATGCGGCGGCTAAGCTTCGATTTCGGCATGCCCAAGGCCCGGCCTGCCGGAGCAAAGCCGCCATGATCCACGGCTTGGACGTAGTAATAGAGGTCATTCAGATCTTGCATAGGGGCCACCCATCGTTTCAATAATAGAACTCTGATAACTAATTTAGCAGACTACCGCCTATCCGTCTCCAGGTCTATGCTCTAACCACTTGCTCATTGCAAGCATAATACTTGCTAACTGCGTTAGTAAGAGGTCCTGGAAGAAGTGGTGAGTTAACCAAAAGGAGTACTGAAATGGCAACAAAACATCGAAGGTTGCACAGTTATCCGCAAGCAGGTGTTCGTGCTTCCAGCATGCCGTCATTGCACGAATCAACGATGTATAAGTTTGGCCTGCTGGGTCTGCTTGGAATAGCACTATTCTGGAACGGCTTTCAAATCTTTGCCTGATAGGCGAAGTATTTGCAAGAGTGAATGATGTAACGCGACTTATTCCCATAAAACGTTTGATATTTATGGGGAATGAAGTTAAATCGCTCAAACAGTAACAGGTAGTTTAGTTATCTAAAGGAGTACTGAAAATGGCAACAACACTGGAAACGTCAAGCGCTGCCAAGTCTCGCGGCCGCGACTATAACATGTCGGAGTGGTACGATTCAAAGTGGTACAAATTTGGGCTCATCACCATGCTGGGGGTCGCGATATTCTGGATCTGGTATCAGCGGACCTTTGCCTACTCGCACGGCATGGACTCGATGGAGCCGGAGTTTGAGAAAGTATGGATGGGACTGTGGCGGGTACACATGATCGTCATGCCGATCTTTGCCCTGGTCACCTGGAGCTGGATCTGGAAAACACGGGATACCAACCTGGACAACCTCGACCCCAAGCTTGAGGTCAAACGCTATTTCTATTTTCTGATGTGGCTGGGCGTCTATCTCTTTGGCGTGTACTGGGGCGGCAGCTTCTTCACCGAGCAGGACGCATCCTGGCACCAGGTCATCATCCGCGACACCAGCTTCACCCCGAGCCACGTAGTCGTATTTTATGGCTCCTTCCCGATGTACATCGTCTGCGGCGTGGCCACCTACCTGTATGCCATGACCCGGTTGCCGCTGTACGCCCGGGGCACCTCGTTCCCGCTGGTCATGGCCATTGCCGGTCCGCTCATGATCCTGCCGAACGTTGGCCTGAACGAATGGGGCCATGCCTTCTGGTTCATGGAAGAACTATTCAGCGCACCGCTGCACTGGGGCTTTGTGATACTGGGCTGGTCGGGCCTGTTTGCCGGCGGCATTGCGGCACAGATCATCACCCGCTACTCCAACCTGACCGACGTCATCTGGAACGGCCAGAGCAAAGTCATCCTTAACAACCGTATCGTACCGTAAAGGGCTAACTGGGGAATCTGAGCAGTGGCCTGACGTGCCTGAACGCCCCGCTCCCGCATTACAGGGGGATGGGGCGATTTGCAATAAGCCACAGTAAAACAGCATGCAGAGGATAACGAATACACAGTTGAACCCTACCTCAAGGAGCAATCAAATGATCAAGCAAGTGATACAGCTCACTATTATTGTCAGCGCAGCGCTTTACTGTGGCATGGCTGGGGCGCATGGGAAGGTGTCGATGGATGAAGATACATGCACTCGCCGGCTTGATGATGACAGCATGGTGCATTTGAGTGCCTACCAGCCTCAACATGAACCCAGCAATCAATACTGCACAGAAATACCCCGGGAAGGGAATACTTTATTGGTAATAGACCTTGCGGATCAGGCGTTGCGCGGCATTCCCGTAGGGATACGCGTAGTACGGGGAACCAGCGAGGTTGATGATGAAACGGTGGCATACCTGCGTCCGAGTTATCATCCCGACGGGGTAATGAGGGGAGAGACCAGTCTGGATAAGGGGTTATATACGGTATTTATTACTGGAGAGGCGGTACCTCCGGTACGTTATGAATATGCGTTGCGCGTACAGATGATCAATTATGCGAATATTTTTCGTGCTGCTATAGGGCCGCTGATTGCATTGCTGCTGCTTACCCTGCTTGGCTACAAGCTTATGAAATCCCAGCAGGTACAGAATTGGTGCGCTTCGAGACGCCCAAAATAATAGGGGGTTGGGAATCTGTGGCCCGTAAGAGGGATACTTTTTTACCTTTTTACTATACTCAAAGTTATGACAACATCAAACCAGATCAGCCGTTCCTCCTGCCCAGTCAGCTGTGCTAAAGACATATTAGGCGATAAATGGACGCTGCTTGTCGTTCGTGATCTCATTTTCCGCCGTAAGCAATACTTCGGGGATTTTCAGAATTCCCCAGAAAAAATCGCTACCAATATCCTTTCTGATCGACTGAAAAAGCTGGAGGAAGGCCACGTCATTTCACGACGCCGTGATCCGGCTAATGCGCGCAAGGTTATTTATATGCCTACTGAAAAATGCCTCGATCTGGTGCCTACAATCATGGAGCTGATACGTTGGGGTGCAAAACATGCTCCTGGAAGTAACGCGCACGAGAATCTGGTTCAACGATTCGATCAGGATCCGATGAAATTCATGGCCGAAATACGATTATCTCTACGTAAAGAGAATGAAGCGAATAAAGAATAGCGGGATTAGATGATGCAAAAGGAAATCAAGGCTGTGAGAGAGATGAAAGTTAATTTTTAACTGAACTTTACTGGAATGCCCTTGGCATTATTACCGGGGCACATCAGTACCATGCCCCTAATAAGGCACCTACTTAACATTAAACTGCAATGCAAAGGAATCCTCCATGTCCAATCAATCAAATGTCGAGCGTACGCTGTACGGATTCTGGCTCTCACCTTATATGAGTCAGGTTGCCCACGTGCTCTCGGAAACCGGTCTACCTTATCGTTATGAACGAGTGTCTCCGTTTCAGGGGAGCACGCTCACGCCAGAGCATATAGAACGAAATCCTCTTGGGAAAATTCCCACTCTCAGGGATGTCAACGGTGTTGATATTTCAGAAAGTCACGCGATCTGTCGTTATCTCGCGAGAATCTACCCAGAAGCACGAAAGTTTTATCCTGTTGATGATCCGATGCTCTGTGCAGAGGTCGATGCCAAGAATGACTTCATCACTTTCTCCATTGCGGGTCCATTCTTCAACTGGTTTGTTGTCAGTGCATATTTTCCAAAAGCATGGAAACTCAAAATCGAAAAAGAAGGGCATATCTATAATCTTTGCTCTGTTCTGTTAAGCAAAATGTGGCTACCCAGATTGGTTAATGGCTCGAAAATGGGGCCGTTCCTGCTTGGCAAAGAGCCTTTTTTGCCGGATTTCCAGTTGTTCTACACGCTCGAGCTTAGCCAAATGTTTTCCGAACTGTTCGAAATACCCGAGATGCATCTGTTTCGAGACGATCCTGCATTACAGACGTTTTACGATGCAATGTGCGAGCGTCCTTCTACCCGTGAAATACTGGCGGCTAAAGAATCAGAACTGGATGTTACGAAGAAGGAACTCTTCGGGGGGTTTGGTGCGGCCTATCTTAATAAGCATATCGACAGAAAAATCCTTGGAGGGATATTCGGGCGTGAAGTCTGATCCATACATACTGTAGCTGATCATGTGGGTTTAGGGCGCAATGGAACGTAAATCCCGGTTAAGCATCTGCGTCGTTGGGGTTGCGCAATGGCCGGAGCTCGCCTCGAGTAACCGCCTCGGGTACTGCGAAGGAGTAGCGTCCCAACAGATTTATATGTCGCTCATGAACGAAGGGCGATAACCGCGCGACATCCTCATCCCGTACCGGGTAGCCTTCCTGCCTTAGCTGCGTGAGCACCGCGTCGATGTAGATCGTGTTCCACAACACGATGATGTTGACCACCAGACCAAGGGCACCCAACTGATCCTCCTGCCCTTCCCGGTAGCGTTGACGTAGCTCACCACGCTTACCGTAGAATACATCGCGCGCCAGGCTGTGGCGCCCTTCGCCGCGATTTAGTTGTAGCAAGGTGGTTCGACGCCGGTTCTCGTCATCAATGTAGTTCACGGCATGGAGCGTCTTCTCGATTCGACCAAACTCAGCCAACGCCAAAGCCAATTGCGTCGGCCGATCGCCCACCTGCAAGGTGCGCATGATGCCAGTAGCTGGCACCCGGCCCAGTTTGAGGGAGCCAGCCAGGCGCAAGAAGTCGTCCCAATGCGCCTCAATTCGGCTAAGCGAGACGCGTTGTCGTGCGATCGCGTTAAGTTCACCATAGTCCGCGTTTGCATCAATGCGCCAGAAGCGCGTGCCGCCGATGTCGGCCAAGCGCGGACTGAAGCGATAGCCCAGCAGCCGAAACAGTCCGAAAACCACATCACTGTAGGCACCGGTGTCGGTCATGATCTTCATTGGTTGCAATTCAGTTTGCTGCTCCAGAACGATCGCCAGCAAAATCAGGCTGTCGCGCAGTGTGCCGGGCACTGTGATGGCGTTCAGGCCCGAGCATTGGTCGGACAGCAGGTTGTACCAAGTAACGCCTCGGCCGAAGCCGAAGTATTTGGGATTGGGGCCAGCGTGTACGGTGCGCACCGGCACAACAAAGCGCAACCCATCGGCCGACGCCACTTCACCACCACCCCAGGCGTGTGCCAACGCAACGCGGTTCTGCGCAGCCACCAGAATGGCATTGGCGGCGACCAGGGTGTCGTCGCGCAGGTAATTTTGATTGACCCAGGCCAGCCGCTCGCGCCGCAGCGCTTGAACGTCATGACGGATCAACGGTTCAGGGCCGGTGTTGCAGGCCTCGGCCAACAGCACCGCACACAGGCTGGTGGTCAGATCCTGTGCCCGTGCAGTCCGCTCGGTGAGATGGGTGAAGGCGTCGGCGAAACCTGTGCGGGCGGATATCTCCAGCAGGATTTCCGGCAGATCGACTTCTGGTAGCCTGGCGACGACCGCCTCCCGCAACGCCACCAGTGATGCTGGCTCTTCCAATTTGTCCAATGGACTCAAGACCAGTTCCTTCCTGTCGCCTACGGCCTCGAACCGGACCGCCGGGTTGTTGGGCAGGCGCGCGGCAACCGCACGGTAGGTCTGGTCCAACTCTGCGGTCAGTGCGGCCAAGGCGGGTGCCGGGTCGGCCGACAGTCCGAGACTGCGGCAAATGATGGGGCGCGTGGTCTCCCATTCCACGCCCGTCAGTAATCCAGCGCGCGGATCGGCGTAGCGCCAACTCGGGCTGACGAAGACATCTCGGCGACGCAGTGCCTTGCGCAGTCCATCAAGCACACAGAATGTGTAGGCGCGGGGATCGATGCTGCCGTCCTCGTACAAAACATGGCGCTGCCACGGCTTGGTGATCACATCCCGTGGTGCTTGCGGTTCCGACTTGACACGCATCTCTTGAGTCCGCAGCCAATCAAAGCCAGCCGCGACAGGCTCGCCCGCCGGGCTGGCGCCGAACTGAATATGCTGCAGCAGGGTCGGCAGGAAGATTCGCACGGCACGGTAGCGTGCATTAAGCTCGCGGTAATACACGTCGTCTGGCGGGCGCACCAACGCATCGACGCTTGCCAGCGCCTGCGTAAGCATCTCGCGCGGAATACGCGTGAACACTGTGTCACGCAGATCACTATCAGCGAGCGCCGGATAGAGCAAAGTTCGGCAGGCTGTTGCCAACACGGTGGCAGCCTGATCGAGATCCTTAATGCCACGCAACCGCGCCTTCTTGTCGGCTTTGACGGCATCGCTGAAGAACTCGTGGAGTAACATGTCAAGCACTTCGATCACGTCATCCTGCGCGGTCGCCTCCAGACAGTGGACGAAGGCGACCAGAGTAGCCAAGCGGCGCACCGGTGGTAAGCGACTGATGGCGGTGATCTTGGCGGTGCCAGCAAAGCGCGCGAGCGAAGCGAGTCGGCTGGGCGGAACGCCGGTCGCTGGCAGCCTGATACCCAAATCGCGCACGGTCTGCAGACGGTGGATTGCGTGCACGAGGGCGCGTCCACTGACGTGCACCGGTCCCGATCGCAATTTGTCGAGCCACGAGCTGCGACCTTGCGGCGGCACCGTCAGCAAGTCTTCCAGGCGAATCCGTTGCTCGTCCGTGATGCCGCGTCCAAGCCGTTTCCACAGCCGATCTTCGACGCGGTTGCGCAAGCGAGCCACAAAGCGTTCGAGGGTCGTGCAACCTGGCAGAAGTATCTTGTGCGCCAACAACCAGGCCGTTGCACGATCAAACAGGACGCCCGGCTGCTCGGTGCCGGTCCAGCACAGGGCATAGAGCCACCGGCTCAGACGAAAACCGACAGCGGGGTCGATCCAATCGCCGAAACCGTATCGTGACCGGATCTCCGCCGTGTGTTCCCATCGCTGGTCTGCGCTGCGATAGTGAGGCAGTTGATCGAGCTTCGTGACCTGCAATTGCCGAACGAGCGTTTGCAGTACCGCGCCTGGCACCTCCAGAGGGTCTTCGAGAAAAGTGCCGAGAAAGCGGGCGGTGGTAAGCTGCAGCGCAAAGCCCAGCCTGTTGTGGTCGCCACGCTTGACACCGATCACCGCGTGGTCAGCGTCATCAAGATGGAAATAGCGCGCCAACTCATCGGCGCTCGGATCGTCAACATACCGGCCGTAATGGGTACGTTGTTCGGAAGTGAGGAACTGGACGGGCATCGATCACAGTTGAATCAGCTGCACAAACGAACGTTTGTGCAGCAAAGCGAATCGCCTCTGAAATAAAGGTGTTGCGTGTTGCGCAAATATATTGCATTATTACATCCATTGGCAACAGGTTTTTGCAATCATGCGCATCGGTTACGCAAGGGTTTCCACTCAGGATCAAGACAACGCAGCGCAAATTGCCGCGCTCAAGTCTGCCGGGTGTGAACTTATTTTTCAGGAGAAGGCCACCGGCGGTCGCTGGGAGCGGCCTGAACTTCATCGCCTACTCGGTCAGCTGCGCAAGGGCGATGTGTTGGTAGCCTGGAAGCTGGATCGCCTGTCACGCTCTTTAAAAGACGTGCTAACTTTGATGGAAAAAGTCCAGCAGGCCGGAGCGGGGTTCCAGAGTTTGACCGAAGCGATTGACACCACCTCGCCCGGTGGCCGCATGATGATGCAGATTGTCGGTGCCTTTGCCGAATTCGAGCGCGCCATGCTACGCGAGCGTACTCGCAATGGCCTGGATGCCGCACGCAAGGAAGGGCGTGTCGGAGGCCGGCGCCCAAAACTCAAGACGCACCAGCAGCAAGAGATCATGCACTTGGTCAGTTCCGGACAGAAGACCGCAGCGGATGCCGCCAGACTATTCAACGTCCATCCAGCTACCGTGTCGCGTCTCCTGCAGGGTAACAGGGGGCCTTAACCGGGTTTTACGTTCCATTACTCCCTAAACCCCTAGCTCGTGGCGCTGGTCCAACATCTGCTCCAGTCTCATGCGAAAAAGATCATCACAGGGGGTGGGTTCTTGCTTCTTTGGCTTCATCAATTCACCAGAAATTAGGGGTCAATAGTATTAATTCTGGCAAATTCCATACCTTTTGAGTATCCCTCAATGCCAATATTTATGCTAGTTTCTATAGTATTTCAGGGGCGACTAGTTAGCGCTCATGAGATATGATATGATATAATTTCATTTCGTATCATATTACTTAATTAATTCATTGATCTTCTTATCGATCGCATCCTTTAGCACGCTCAAGCAAAAGGTTTGCATGCTGTCCGGAGTGTGGTCAGCGATGTATCTCAGTTTCAGCAAATAAGGCTCGGACAATCTCAGATTGTAAACCTTAGTCACATCTTCTCTGATGCCGGCCTCTTCCCATGGAAGGGCAGATTCTACTTTTGTCGATGTTTGTGTTTTAGTCTGAGCTTTATTTTCTGCTCCAGACAAAAATTCATCCAAATCTTGCCTGGGTTTAACCGGTGGTCTGCTTTTTAATTCACTCATTGCCAAATACCTCTTTGTACAGAGCCTCTATTTCTTCAACTGCTTTGGGATCTTTTGGTTTTAATTCAATCACGGCCAAACCATCTTTTGCTGCTTTGCGGTAAGCGATTCGGTCGCGAATTATCACGTTGGCCAAATCAAGATTTGGAAAATCAGCCAGCAACTTGCCAGTATCGTCGGACTCATGAACACTCGGATTGGTAGATGAGCGGCTGATAATCACCCTGGCTTGCAAATCTGGATTAAAGCCTTTCGCGGTTTCAACCAACTCGTCCATTTGGTTTAATGTCCAAATATCAAATTGGCTGGGCTGAATCGGGATATAAACCTTTTCGGTAACGACTAGCGCTGAACGGAGTTCGACAGAATCGCGTCCACCTGCATCGATAATAATATCCTGGTAACGGCAAGAAAGGTCTTTAACTTCCGCCGATAAACCTTTGCCAAATTTCTGGATACAAGCCACCCTTGGCGTCACCCTTTCATCGTCTCTGCTTTGCGACCAATAATTCGCACTGCCTTGAGGATCGGTGTCTACCAATAACACGTCGCGACTAGACAAAGCTCGCATCGCTGCCAGGTTTGTGGCCAACGTCGTCTTGCCGGTACCTCCCTTCTCTCCACCAATCAAAACAATCATATTATGTCATCCTATTTCATGTTATACCGTATAATATTAAATCATATCATACTACTATAAATTAAAACTTTATAGAGATAGGTTTGCTGCTTGAAACATATAAGCCAATGCCTCTCTGCTTACTCTCGGGTCTGCGACATTTGTAATGTTCAACTGGTGTAATAGACGCCTTGCAATTACGTGGGAAGATATTGGGAAGATGTAACGATATCCTCGTCTAATCTTCCTTCCGAGTATCAGTCTTCGCAATTGGTAACATTTTCTAGTACGGTGTCAAAAGCAGCTCGATCAACGTCAGTTCACCAGCCGGTAACCATTTTGATTCCTTCAATCATTTGGTAAATATACCATATCATATGATTTCATTTCATATGATATGGTATCATATTGGTGATTGTATGCCGTATTGCCGAGATTGTAGATTCATGACAACAATCATTAACTAAGCGATTCAAGATCACTCTTATCCTACCTACGCTTCTTTCCAAAGCAAAATTATCAATCGTTCGTTGAAAAAGGCGATCCTTTTACTTGACGCTGATTTTTCGTCAATGCCGATGTTTCGCCACCACTTGAATAATGAATAGTCGTATCAAAAAATATGGGGCTGTAGTAGATTAGCTTATCAACTAAACTAATCTACTACAGCCCCTTTTTTAATATCAACACAAGGAGCTATTATGCGATTATTTATTTTATTTTTAATGCTAATAGGTTTTTCCGTATCAACGTTTTCACAAACTATGTCAGTTGGCACGATCAAGGCGATTCGTACGGGATTGAATTCGGAACAATTTACCATTGTGACCAATGAGCAATACCAAAATCCTGCCGGATGTTTCAAACCAGATGGATATGTCGCGGACAGTTCGCATAAAGGATACTATACATACTATGCTGCAGCCCTAATGGCATTTATGGAGCGTTCACAAATAGCTGTAACGATTTCCAATAAACCAGGAGATTGCATAAATGGCCGACCGAGACTAATTGGCATTAATCTGCAAAGAGGGAAATAACATTCTGGGAGCTGTAGTAGATTAGTTTAGTTGATAAGCTAATCTACTACAGCTCCAAAAATATTGTCTATTTCTCGATCTGAATCTGGATTCATGTCTAGCATAGAGGACAGGGAAGAGAAGGTGGCTTAGGCGAGGACGGTTAGTAAGTTCATACACGGCAATCTCATATGATATGAGGTAATATGGATTCATACCATATCATTTCATATCATATAAGAGTACACGAGGGACGCCGTTCAAGTTCATTATTATTTTCTTCGCCTCAGACAAAGGTAAAGGTATAGAGGTTAATTTCAGGAGATCATCATGCTGACTAACATCGACTTGTAACACCAGATCCGATGCCTCAAAATGGCGAACGAGCCTTGGAAACAGGCGCTGAGCCGTTCGGGTCCATGCTCGCCGCTGAAATGGGACTGCCCTTGCCACCTGGTAGTCCGAGCTTGCGCGCTGGGCCACGATGAACATGAACTTTGTGGAGTGAGTGGCAGCGACCGTTTACACTTCGGGCGAACTTTACCCAATGTGTGCTGCTCGCATAGCTTGGTTGTGATAAGCCGTATTGTGTACGTAAGCTTTTCCGAACCACTGGTTGCGTGGCTCGCTGGATTGGAGCGTGCAACGCCTCCCGTACGATCCTTGCGGATTCAATAAGTTATCCGAGACGTAGCGTTAGAGGGATCAGCACCTAGCCTTGCAGAGCCATTACTCCAGAAAAAAACGAGTGTAATAATTGTTCTTGCGCTTCGTGAGAAGCTTATGGTTTGGTTACCTACCTCAGGAAGGTCAATCGTTGCTGAATTTCGATCCGATAACTTTGACCGAAATATCGCTGATAATACTCCGGACTGTATGCAAACTTTTTGTTTGAACGTGCAAAAGGATATGATCGATAAGGAAATCAATGAATTAATTAAGCAATATGATACGAAATGAAATCATGTCATATCATATCGAATGAGTACTAGACCTTAGTAGACCCGCACCGTTAAGTCCCTGTGCACTCTATATATAAGATCATTTTCGAACATAAATTTGCACATTTGCTCGATGGCATTATTCAGTCGCATTGATCAGCAAATAAGGTTGTTTCTGATTCAAACAAAGTATGATGCCATTTTGTAATGTTCGAACGGTGTAATAAAGACGCCTTCAATCACGTGAGACAATAGTGGGAGGATATAACGATGTCTTCCGCCAATCTTTCCTCTAAGTATCAGTTGCCGCGGTCAGTGCCATCTTCTAGTACGGTATCCAGAGTAGTTCGATCAATGCCGGTTTACCAGCCGGTAGCTATTTTGATTCCTTCAATCATTCGGCAAACATATCATATGATATGATTCCATTTCATATGATATAGCATCATACTTCTTATTGCATGCCGTATTGCCGAGATTGCAGATTCACGACAATAATCATCAACTCAGCGACTAGGATCACTTTTATCCTGCCTAAGCTTTCCGAAGCAAAATCATCGATCGTTCGCTGAACAAGGCGATTCTTCTGCTGGGCTCTTTTTTTGTCCATATTTCGTCATCACTTGAATATTGGTATCAAAAGGCATTGTCTATTTCTCGAGCCGATCTGGATACATGTCTGGCAGAGAGGGCAGGAACCCAACGATGGGTTAGGTGAGGACGGTTAGTGAGTTCATACACGGCAACCTCATGCAATACTGAATAATACCATATTATATCATTTCATACCTAATAAGGCCTGACGGCTTTCGTCCACCAAATCTACGTCAAACGCCAAGTCATCGACGTGAGCGGGAAATCTCAAACAATTGCGTGAAACACATACTGAGATGCGCAAGGAAAGCGACGTTATAGAACAGAGAACGAACAGCAATGTCAGTAACCAGTTAGGTGAAACTCTCATGGATATGTGTATCGCGTAGCCAAGTACAGTTTATGCTCGTACGTTTTTGACTAGGGAAGGCAAGCAATTCTAGCAAACCGAGTTTGAAAGCATCGGTACCTCTACTTTATATCTCCATTTTTTATTGATATAATTACCAAATATTGGTAATTATTGGTAATATCGAGAGGATTAAAACAATGGCAAAGAATACGAGTATTTCCCTAGGGGAGCATTTTGAAGGTTTTATCAATGAGCAAATTCTTGAGGGGCGGTATGGATCAGCCAGTGAGGTCATACGAGCAGGACTTCGCTTGCTTGAAGAACATGAACAAAAACTCAAAGCATTGCGTCAAGCCCTGATCGAAGGAGAAGAAAGCGGCAATGCGGGGGAACTAGATATGGAAGAAATCAGACGGAGAGTCAAGCGGAATGTTGGGTTAGCTATAAATGATGCTTAAAATTCATAAACTAGTCCAAGCAGAAGATGATTTAGCAGAGATATGGCGATATTCTTTTGAAACATGGGGAGAAGCACAAGCAGACAGATATTATGATGCGCTGGTTCAGGGCATAGATTTACTGGCCAAAAATCCGGATATTGGAGCGACCTGTGATGATATTCGAGAAGGATATAGGCGATTCAAGATTGAACGACATGTCATCTTTTACAAGATTACCTCTGAAATTCTGACTATTGTCAGAGTACTTCACGAGCGCATGGATATAGAGCAATATATTGAAGAATAAACAAGAAATTAAAGTTATTCATTTCTATCTCACCCCCTGGAAATAAAATGGGCGTCAGGGTGACGGATTTTTTTAAATGAAATTGTAATGAAAGCCTCTTCACGGTGCAGCATATATTGGGTCATTCGGATAGCAAGGTTACCCAGCGCTACGTCCATCTATTGACGAAAACATTGCAAGAAGCAGCCAATAGTGCAACAGCTAAATCAGAGCTATGCAACCCAAGGAAGAAGTCTCAGCAGATTCCTGAGTCGCTCCGGGGTAAGTGATGATCGACTCGGCCCGCCGCCGGGATTCCGGGGATGGACGGTGTGCAAACTGCCCGCCGTCGCATGCATAGTTGGCTGCAATGGAGCTGTTTGGAGTCGAGATCATACCCTCTCATCCAGCACTCCTTCGGTTGGCTTGGACGGGCGATTTTGAGGAATACTTCCCTTCTATGCGCCAACTCGCAGCTTATGCTTGAGTTTTCGCTGTAGTTAGTCGGATCCGTTAGTCATGTAATCACTCAGTATGATTAATGTGCGTGTGCGATTGGCACATCGTTCCAGTTCGTAGTGTAGCAGGGTGACATGATCTCTCGTCGCATGCTCCAGGCTTTCTTGCTTCTCACTGAAAACACCGAAATAGTATTGCGCCCATACTTTTGGTTTAGCTGATCCAGCACACTCATCAATCTTGCCGATTTCTCATCTGCGCCGTATTGTGTCAGCAATGAATCCTGGTACAGCGTGACAGGATCGATGCCTGTCAGGATCACTCCGGCTTTCTTGTAAGCATAACCTTTCCGGTAGATATGCTTGAGTCCAAATAATGCGGCACGCACCAGCAATCGCGTGTCGCTACTGGCATTGGGTAGTGGTACTGTAATACAGTTACTGTATTGCTCATCCTGCTCACGGAAGGGATTGGTCTGGATAAATACCTGGATCGCATTGCAGACTGAGCGCTGACGACGCAGTTTTTCTGCTGCACTGCTCACATAGCTTGCAACGGATTCACTGAGCTCGGTCAGGCTATAAATGAGTTGGCCGAATGATCTGGAGGAAATGATCTGTTTCTTAGGTGCCGACACTTCTTCCAGTGCCAGACACGATACACCACGCAACTCGTAGCCTAAGCGCTCCATCACTACCCCAAACTTTGCGCGTAACCACGAGGGTGGCGTATCGCGTAAAGCTTTCACAGTTTTAATTCCGACTGTATTCAGATGCTGGCTTATTTGACGTCCGACACCCCATACCTCATCCACTTCGATAGCAGATAACAGCGCTTCCAATTGGGTAGATGGTATAGATGAGAGATCGCATACACTATTGAAATCTAGTTGCTTCTTGGCAATGTGATTGGCAAGTTTGGCCAATGTCTTGGTTGACCCAAAGCCCACACAAACTGGCAAACTGGTCCACTGGCGTATCCGTTGGCGTATGGATTGACCCATTTCTGTAGGGGTCGACCAAAGCTTACCCAAACCCTGCAAACCGAGGAAACACTCGTCAATGGAATAGACTTCAACATGAGTACTAAAATCACGCAGAATCGTCATCACCCGATCCGACATATCGCCGTAAAGTGTATAGTTGGACGAGAGTGCAATGATGTGATGCTGCTTTGCCAAACCCTTGAGCTTGAACCATGGTGTCCCCATTTTGACACCGAGCGCCTTAACCTCATTGGAACGGGCCACAGCACAGCCATCGTTATTGGAGAGAACCACAACCGGTCGATTGATCAGGTTAGGATTAAAGGCACGCTCACAACTGACATAAAAGTTGTTTACGTCTACCAACGCAAACATCGGTTGGCTGATGGAAGCGCTGCTTGTAGTCATGATCATACGGCAAACCGTGATACCGTTCCTACCACGACACCCCACACTTGCAATTCCTCATTTTCCCGAAAACGAATGGGTAGGTAGGCTGGGTTTTCCGCGTGCAACTCGACAACACCATTACAGGCATAGAGCCGCTTTACGGTGTATTCATTATTAACCACTGCCAGCACGATATGGCCATGTTTGGGTTCAATGGAACGATCCACCACCAGCATATCACCATCGTGAATTTGGGCGCCGGTCATAGAATCGCCCACGACACGAAAGAAATAGGTTGCTGCTTTATTGCGTACCAGATAAGTATTGAGATCCAGCCCCTTTTCAACATATTCGTCTGCGGGGGAAGGAAATCCGGCAGGAACGCGATACTGTAACAGCGGTAAGGTACAAGCAACTGGATCGATTGCGGCGGGCTGCAGGAAAGACAGTGTCGATGAGTTTGATGAGTCAAATGGTATGATAGTTGTCATGGCGAACGCTTTAGTACATGATAAGCAGTACAGTATAAAATACTCATTTAGCGGATAACAATGAAGTATGTGCGGACGTTTTGCTCTGGCTTATCCCCGTGCAAATCTAATCAACTGGTATCATGCAGTGACGATGCCAGAGATTGAGCCGCGCTATAACATCGCACCCACCACCGATATTTTGGTCATTCGCGACAGTATCAATGGCCGGGAAGGATTGATGATGCGCTGGGGTCTGATTCCCCATTGGGTAAAGAACATCAAGAAACTGCCATTACTCTTCAATGCACATGCTGAATCGTTGGCGATAAAATCAATGTTCAAGCACGTTTTATGACAGCAATGCTGCCTCATTCCCGCTTCCGGTTTCTATGAATGGAAACAATTGGCAAATGGAAGAAGCAAACAGCCTTTTTATGTTTCTGCCAAAGATGACAACACATTCTCCTTCGCTGGCTTATGGGAGACTGCAACGGTCGATGAAGTGGTCATCGATTGGAGATATCAGTGTGATTCTTTCTGTCGATATCGAGGAGAACTTGTTACAGATCAAGTTTGATGATCGCATCGTGGATTACGAGTTTAATGAGCTCGATGAAATCTCTTTGGCTTACGCTATCAGTATTCAGAAGGCACAAGGCTCTGAATACCCTGCGGTGGTTATCCCTCTGGCAATGCAACATTACATGCTTTTGGAACGAAATTTGCTTTATACAGGAGTTACCCGTGGCAAGCAGCTGGTCGTAATCATTGCTCAACCAAAAGCATTGGTAATGGCAGTCAAGAATCAACGCTCACAACGCAGGGTAACTAATTTAATATCCCGTCTCTCAACTAATGGCTAAAAATCGATAGTAATAAAAATAGCCTCTATCTGCATAAAATAAATGAATAGGAGAATTTGTTGAGCCTCAAAAATTTCAAAAGAATTTTATTTCTGGCCCTACTATGCATCGCGTTCTTGCCGTTATTTGCAGTGGCTCAGGAACATATTGGACGTGTAGTCGGTGTATCGGATGGTGACACTATAACTATCCTGGATGATCGAAAGCAGCAAATCAAAGTGCGCCTCGCAGAGATCGATACACCTGAATCAGCACAACCTTATGGGGCGCGAGCCAAGCAGGAATTATCCCAACTTGTCTATGGAAAAACCGTAATCGTCAAAGTACAGGATACAGATCGCTATGGTCGTAAAGTTGGACGTGTATATATGGACGATATCGATATAAATGCTGAAATGGTAAGACTTGGTGCAGCGTGGGTATATCGGAAATATGCCAGCGAACAAGCTCTCTATGCTTTGGAAAAGCGGGCAAGGCAAAATAGAGTAGGGTTATGGAGTTTACCGGAAGCTCAGCAAGTCCCACCTTGGGAGTGGCGAAAAGCGAGGCGGTAAGCATGAAGCCAGGTTACTCTCCATTTGCAAATCTGAAAGAAAAGATTATTTGCCTCCTTTTCTTCATGGGTATCCTGTTTTTTTCATTTCCTGCTCATTCAACCGAGGTTCATGAATGGATCGTGAAAGGCTTGGAACCCCACAGTATTACGATCATTGGTGAACGTCATAAGCGAACTGAATCTATCCAATTTTTCCAGGAGCTAATATCCAGATATCTACAGCAAGATAAGTGTCTGTCTGTTGCCTTGGAGATTGCCAGTAATCAACAGGCAATTCTTGATGAGATCGTAGAGGATAGGGCAACTGTAGCGGATATCGAAATTCCCCCAATGATCGACCACCCTTCCTTCCGTTCATTGATTGATGATCTGGTCAGAATGAAAAGGAGAGGCAATTGCCTGAAACTGATTGCCATTGATGGAGGAGTGGGGCTAAGCGTGAATCGGGACGAATGGATGGCTGAAAAGCTGGCGAAGCAAATAAGCAAGACACCGATATTGGCGTTGTTGGGGAATCTGCACACTCTGAAAAAGGTGGATTGGAAAACGCCCATGAGCAAGGCATTCTCTTATGTTGCAGAGATTCTGGTGTCTCAAGGGCATCGAATTAAAACCTATCCGCAAATCTGGCAGGATAAAACCTGTAACACTCGAAATCGATTCATTTCTTCTAATGAGCAGAAGACAGTTAGTCTTATCAATCAGAGCTTGATCTCTTTGCTTAATGCTTCCAAATACGAGACGATAAATGGTGTCGTTGATGGAGCTATTCTTTGGGAATGTGAGTAATTCTTATACCACAGGAGCATAGAAAAAAATAGGAATGAGTGGAAGTCGTGCTTTATCTTCATCTGCAAGTTTATGATAAAACTCCTGCCATAGGGTAATAAGACGGTTTAGATCAACAAGTTCTACATGAACATGAGAGCTACGTGCAGTAGTTTTCGCATCTGGGGTAAAGTGTAGTAGCTCAAACTTGAGCTGACAGCTTCAATAATTAGTTTCCATTCAATCTGACATTGATTGACTAAATCGACCCAAACCAGACAGTCAGATAGTGCAAAATTCTTTTTTAACGAAGATAACGCCCCGGCTCAGCTGCCTGGGTCGGCTTTGCGGCCCCGGTCAGCTGTAGCCGATGGTTCGGCGGTCTTACTTGTGCTGATAAACCTGCACAGCTCGTCGGGATGGCTAAGCATCACCCGGCGCATTTCGTCGAGGGGCTGATTGCCAACAGCCAACTCGAGAAGATCGAATGCGCCACACAGACTCGCAATCACAATCCCCAGCGGTTTCACCATGACCCCTGCGTCGGAGTTCACCACGATCTGCCAGTCTCGCGTCGCCAGTTCTTGGCCTGTACCCCGGAACCGCTCATCTCGGATTTGGAGGGACTCCACGTCAGCAAACTCAATGGCGGCGCCGAGGGAAGAACACCTCCGGATTCGGATTCCAGCATGGACCCAATGTACAGACCCGTCTGTGATGTGCCGGCCAACAGCGTAGGTCTGTTCGGTGGCCAAGACATGGCCATCCGCAATACGCATATCAATACGCTCTACAACAATTCGGCTCGGAGGATCGAGACGCAGCTGCAGTGCTACCTCCCCATGCCTTCGTCGCACAGTAATCCGCTGTCCGACCACTTCGATGTCCCAATTCTCCAGCACACCCACCCACTCGTTCTCTACCAGTTGGAGCACCTGGCGCCCGTCCTCGTCAGTGAAAACGGCAGAAATCCTACCAGGTTCGCCTTGCCGACCAGGAATCACACGGATGAGGTCAACTCCATGGTAGCGGAGCACCGTCTGGACGGCGGGGCTATAGAGCAAGCCGCCGATCATCAACTCGGCTGAACCGTCGTGAAAATCGAGCGGCCCAACGGGAGGGCTGACCTCCTCAGGAGGCTTGGTTTGAATAGCCCGATATGCGGCGTTGACCTTTGCTTTGGATAGATGGCCGCGGGTCACCGAGTCGTGGCAAGATCCGCAAAGGCAACAGATTCGATCCGGGTCGTGGGCCTTGGCGTCTTCGAATGGCGGATCGATGTGTTCATACTGGTAGAAACCCCGCCGGCAGATGACGCAACCAAACTTCGAGCGTTGCCTCACCACGCGGCGGACATCAGCAGGAATATAGCGGCTAAGACCGTGCCGGTTAGCGTCCGTCACTCAGTATCCTCCCTCGCCGAACGATTAGCTAACCCACGCCGCTTCCGAAGCGTCAAGAAGCGCAACTCGTTCCGGCGTCGGGTTGAGCTACTCGTTGGCCCTCTTGTGAGATTTGCGACAACTGCACATTGTTCTGATGCGTCCAATACACAACGCCAACATAGCATCCTTCTTCAACGCCCTTTTGTTCGTCGGTCGAAAGGTATCTTTTGGCTAAGACATACTGTGTGATACTGTTTTTATGTTCGGGCATACATTACATGCAATCAATTTATATTTATCTAAAATTTGCAGCTATGTTTCGTAATCAGGGGTCCGAAACGTTGCAAAAACAATTGTGGCAAATTTGTGTCAAATTACACTAAAAAACACTATTAATTGAGGCTATATGACGTTGTTTTTAAGTTTGGCAAGCATTGTAAGTGATTGATTTTTATACAACTATAATTTTTAATTACGTTTTGTAATCAGAAAATGCATGTCCAGGGAAGACGAGCTATATACAACTTAATTCAAGCTCTGTGAGTAAGTATATTCGCTATCAAATACAAATTTTTAAATCTTACAGTAAGATGGAATCCAGCTTTTCTCGATTATGTGATCAGGTAATTGATTGAAATCAAAAGACTCGCCATCTTTAATCATTTGCTTTACGTCAAATAGTATGCCAATTTCTGGAATATCATTAAAAAACATTGTGTAAAATGGTTTAATTAACCATTTAGAAACTCGTATCCCGATAGAGCCAATAAAATTTCTACGCTGTCCAACGTGAGCTATTTCGTCTATGGTAATTTCATCTAGCAATTCTTTTAGGCGTATTCGTACTTCTGATTCATCTACAAATAATTCGTCAATCAAACGATTTAAGTGGCAATAGTAAGTAACTCCCATTAATTCCGTCACAAAAGCAGGTGTGTCCAGTAAAAAATCAGGAAACTTAGGAAACTGCTCATAAATTTTTTCTTTAATAGGACTTAACGGTACCCACTCTACTTTATCCAGACCGCAAGTACGCAACATTTCATCAAACAAGCGAATATGACAAAACTCTTCTGCCAAATGCACGCGACTAATCTTGTCTTCAATTGAATGTGAATTATCCATACTTGGCACTGCATCCCAAGCACCTTTAATGCCAACCCATTCATGCCGGGCGAATTTATACATGCCAGTTAACATTAGAGTCATTTTATCCAGAGTCTTGGGATCATCTTGCATATCAACATAATTGCGATAGAAAGCATCAGGGTTAGCTAGTGGTATCCTTAATTGAATCGGATTATCTTTAAAAGATTTCAATTTATTACGTTTCTTTACTAAATCCTTATCCTCTTCTAGCAGTTGCCCATTGTGATGCTGAGTAAAGAGCCAATAATTTTCAAAATTGTTGATTCGTTCTTGTTTGGATGCAGGTGTGAAAATAGAGCGAAACTTAGTTGCATTCATTGCGTGTTTTATTTAATGATTATTTTGTATCCAACCCAAAATCATGGCTGATGCGGATGTTTAAAGCAAGCGCGTTTTTAAAATATCAAACTGAAATTTTAATAATTCAGTTTCCAGATTAATATGAATTTAGTAAGCCAAAAAGATCACAAAATGATTGTGTCAGATTTGTGCCAAACTACACCACAAATATCACTGTTTGTGACTGTGTGACACTGTTTTTATGCTTGGCAAGCATTGCAAGTGATTGATTTATATACTAATATAATTTCTAGCTACGTTTCGTAATCAGAATGTCATCAACACTAAAATTTAGTGTGCACAAAAGTTTTCCTATTGTGCATATATCAGAAAAGTAGACTGGCTAAAGCCAGCCTGCTAGCTTGGCTTGATTTTGCGAATCATACTCTTTTCCAATTACTTGTTTAGAAAATAATAACGTGACAAAACTGACGATCATTGACATGTATTAGCGAGCACTGGCGAGTATTAAATTAATAAATATAGCTAGTTATAACACCTGTTAATCCGCGTATCACTGGTGTGAGACAGGGATGGGAGGAGCTATTAATGGATAACCCGATGTTCTATAGCGATATTATCAACGTACTCTGATGAATGTGGCGGGGTGAGCGCCGGACTCCGAGTCCGTTTTCTACACCTTAGGCAATCTCACTATTTTGTCTAGATTGGACTGACGAGATACACTCTACAGACTCCTTTAATTCGCTCCCTTTTTCCTTTAGCCATTGGGCAAACTCTTTTGTATTTATATGTGTTTCAGGTAAAAACTGGGACCGAAGCCATGCCATGAAAGCAATACGCTCAATAGTATCTTGGAATTCGGTCGTTTTTGGATTGTAGGATTTAGTTTTCCCTTCCCCCTCTACCACGCTATAGCGTTCGACAAGAATTCTTCGTTCCTCCTGCGTAAGTCGTTTTATTCGATCTGTAATCATCTGTTTTCTATATTCAGCTTCAAGCTCAGCTCTTCGCGCGGCTAGTTTGTTGCGCCTAGCTTTTTCTATATCTTCCTTGGAAGCATTTTCTTTTTTCGCCTCATAGGCTGTTTTAATACCAACTTCAGCTTTTTCCTCGATAAGCTTGCGGATGTAACCAGCAGTCGTTCCCTTAACCTGTTTTTTTCTATCTTTTTCTTCTACATAATCCACAACAGCTTGGGCGCGTTCTTTATCCTGCAATATCCAAGCTATTGCAAGGCGCTCCCCTATCCCATGCTCGCGCAAGCGCTTGAATGTATCAGATTCACGCAAGACTGCATGGTCATCTTTCAGGTCTGGCTGTAGAAGGGTTTTTTGAGGATTCTCAGTAACAATAAATCGAAGGTAATTCACTTTCCGTCCCACCTTCTTGTATTCTGGGACAAGCCATATATCTGAAACTCGATTAATCTCGTTTATTGGCTTGGTAATAACGTCACGCTTTAAATATTTAAACTCATCGTAAATAGATGCGGCGGCCCCTACTAGTTTCCGGAATCGTTCGATGTCCCACCATCCTGTAGAGCCCACCGTTTTATAACGCAGACAATTTTCGTAAAGAGTAAGAGCATACCCCCCCTCGAAGCGGCGCTGCACCCCAATATTGATCATGGCATAGATTTCTGGATCGTAAAATCGTTCAGCAAGGTATTCGTCATAACGATAAGTACAAATACCATTCTTTATTTCACCAAAGGAAATCATTGACATCACTCGCCAGACTTCTTTGCCATTTTCCAAAATATTGAATTCAATTGGAGTTACAGCAAGATTGCGAAGTACTCTCTTGAGCAGCGCAATATTGAAGCTTTCATCCCATCCAAGCATTGCGCATAGATGATTCACAGGCAAGGTATGCGTCCGGCGTGACAAAAGTTCATCATAGGCATTCAACAGAAGAACATTTACCATTTTGCGCTCTAACAAAGAGAGATCACCGTTGGTATGAATCGCAGCCACATTTTTTTTTAATTGTTCACTTGTTAATTTCGGAGAGCGAGAAACGATATTTTTTTTCATGATTGTATTCTTAATCTAAAGGTGAATGTTTGTCAACGTATTAAACCATCACCATTGTGTTATTTTTGTACCCTAAACCCTCACCTTTCATATCTTAAACTCTCATTTTTCATACCCTAAACCCTCACCTTTCAAACTTTAAACCCTTATCTTTCATACCCTAAACCCTCACCTTTATTACCCTAAACCTTCACCTTTCATACCCTAAACCCTCACCTATTAACCCTAAACCTTCACCTTTCATACCCTAAACGCTCACCTATTAACCCTAAACCCTCACCTTTCATACCCTAAACCCTCACCTTTCTCGTCTGTATCCCTTTACTGGCCGGCATTTCCAGAATCTAAAGATCTTTAAATATGTTGTTGTTGTTTTTAAAAGAACAACAACAAATACAAGCCATCTGTTTTGCGTAAAACATAACTTCACCAAAAAATCGTTTTAAGGCCCTTATAAGCATTTTTCTAGTAAATTCTATTCCTAAGTATTACCTTAATCTCGATCTCTTCTTCTAGGGCCTATTTAACAAGTCACAAGCGGATATTCAAAAGGAATTTTTCTTGCTTTGTATAAATATCTTGTCATTTACTTATGCGTACTTTGCGTAGAAAAGAATAAAAACTGATAACAATGTGACAAAAGAAGCGAGGATATTAAGTACACTGATCAATTTGATTGGGCGTGAGACATCAAGAATTCTTGTTTGAGCAATGTTAATTTTTTTTACCAGCTCATTTTCTATGGCGTTTACAGCATTCTCAATGATTTGGTTTGTTATCGCCTTACTTGAATGGACCGATGCATTCATCACACGCTCTGCATTGATTCTTGACGTATCAGACCACTTTGTTATTCCCATTTCTATTTCCTGCCTGAAATTCTCCATGATGTCTTCCATAGCGGAAATATTGCTTTTCATCAGGTGTTTGTTGAGAGTTTGTGTGATCAGGATAGGGTCATCACGCGATAGACCGATGCCGTGTTTGATGGCTACATCTTTGATTAGCGCATCCAGTTCATCGTCCGTCATGCCAGTACAGCTGCTGCGTTCTCAAGTTGAATAAATAATTGTGATCGAGCGATTTTTAACCGCTGACGCATCATGATGGTTAGATTATCTTTTGCAATGGCTTCCTCAAAGGTAAGCCTGGCCTGCAACATGTCGCTTATGTCGCGCCCAAATGTTTCCTCTTTGTGAGAGGGTATACGCACAATAGCTGACACTCTCTTTTTGTTGTCAAGGTAGGCTTTCATCTCCTCGAAATTCTTGCCATTCATTTGTATTGCTCCCCAGAACGGATTGAGCCAGACTACAAAGAGGACTTCCGCTGGAAACTGGCTTATCAATTGAGAAAATCCATTCACCGTATCCAGTAAAGCCTGACTACCCGTAATCACGGTATGAATCACCAACGTATGCCCCATATCCATAAGTAATGCGGGCACGCGATTACTGATCAGGTAATGCGATAAAGGGATGAAAGTGCTGGCGCCATTATCAATAATGACATCGGTTTTGGCAGAGGCGATGATATCTATCAAATCATCGAATTTTCTGGGATGTATTTCATCACCATCCATCAAGTTAAGTTTCCTAACATTCAAGGCCTTGAAGCCATAAAAGGTTGCATTGACCGGATCGGTATCAATGCAAAGCGGTTGTAATCCCTTGCTTAGTTTGTGCTGTGCCAAGGTAGCAGCAATAAACGATTTACCAACCCCCCCTTTTCCTTGCAGCACCATGTGTATTTTTGCCATTAGATAAGCTCCTCTTGATTGATTGAAGGATTAAAAACAAAACCATCAGCTTGATCGTTCTTTGTCACTGGAATTTGGCTGGGAAAGGTTTGATGGGGGGTGTTTCTGACTTGTTCAACCACGTTTCGCGTTAGTCCTTGCTTCTTTACCAGCAACAAAAACCGCTGGTAGCTGAAATTGATTTTCTTTTCATCGGTCAGCGTTTGCCAAATCAGCTTGATCGACCATCCATCATCCATTGCCTGTTTGATCTCCGTGCGCAGCGCTAGGAATGTGGAAAAACTTTGCTTGCCTCGTCTGGTGCTGTTTTGTCCGACTTTGGCTGCGATACGCTCTGAAAGGGAACGATTCATTTTCAAAAAGGAAATATTTATTTTCTGGAAACAATCAAAAATAACTGAAAAAAACCAAAAACAACCCAGAACAATCAATAAAAAACATGATATATCGAAATATAGTCGTTTGCAAACATTGAATATAGTGTTATTCTGGCGCAAACAATCCATCGAAGCGGGCAAGATAGGTGAAGTAGGCCCACATTTGCAAAAATGGGACTACTTCACACTTCCTTATTCGCAGTATCTGCTCAACGGAAATCTTGCTCCACGAGGTGAGTGGTCAAAAAACCAGGGAACGATTAAATGTCAGAAAAGGCTAGAAAAGACACAAGACGAAGCAGCGCGCCAATCAAAGTGTATTGCACGCCCGCTGAGCGCGAGCAAATCGAGGCTAACGCTAGAAAGACAGGGCTAACCAGGTCTTCCTATCTATTGAAGATCGGCATGAATTATCGGGTAACTGGCATTGTTGACAATCAGCAAGTTGAACGACTGGCAAAAATCAACGGTGATCTTGGACGACTGGGTGGACTGATTAAGCTGTGGCTAAGTAATGACCGGCGCACAAAGGAGTTGGGAAAAGAAACGCTGCATGCCGTACTTGGGAAAATAAATGATACGCAGCATGAAATGATTAAGATCATGGCCGGAATCATCCGGCACGGGGGCTGATCATTTGTTAGCGGCTAACCTGTTTCGATGATAGCGAAGCATATTCTTATTAAGCAGGTGCAGAAAGGGTGTTTTTCACGATTAATCAACTATCTAACCCATACGCAGAAAGACAAAGAGCGAGTTGGTAGAGTGAATATAACGAATTGTTATTCAAATATTACTGAGGCGGCGGTCATTGAGATTCTCAATACACAGCAAATGAATCAGCGTGCTGTATCCGATAAAAACTACCATCTGATGGTGAGTTTCAATCAAGGTGAGCGGCCTGAAGATAGCATTCTGGAGGATATTGAAAAAATCCTTTGCGAAGGATTGGGTTTTGGCGACCATCAACGGATAAGCGTCACCCATTTGGATACAGAGCATTTTCATATGCACATTGCGATTAATAAGATTCATCCGGTTAAGCACACACTCCATGATCCTATCCGGGACTTTAAAACCCTTGCCAGATTATGTGAGGGATTGGAACAGCAGTATGGGTTGGCTATCACCAATCACACCACACATCATCGCGGCGCACAAAACAAAGCATCTGATCTGGAGCATAAAGCGCAACTGGAAAGCCTCGTTTCATGGATACGCAGAAATTTGCTGACGCAACTGCAAGAGGCGGACTCCTGGGAAGGTTTGCATGCCGTGCTAACAAATCACGGTCTGGTAATACAGGAGCGGGGTAATGGATTTGTCGTGGCTACCCAGGATGGGCTGGCCGTCAAGGCAAGTTCAGTCGACAGAGCGTTATCCAAGAAATATCTGACAGAAAGATTGGGTAGATGGGTACCGGCTGACAAAAATCTTCCTCAGTCAAGCGCGAAGCAGTACCAGAAACGGCCTGTGGAGTCCTCAGCATCTACACTTTACACGATATACCTCAACGAGCAGCAATCCCTGAGAGCGTTACGGCTGGAGGAGTTAGGGTGGGCCAAGACGGGGAGGGCTCGGCTACACCGAGCAGCAAAAGAACAGTTTGATTTCAAGAGAAAGTTAATTCAATACGGCTGGAAGGGCTTGGGTAAACGGTTCATGTATGGGGCGATATCTGCTGATTACAACCGTAGCCAAGCACGTATCAATCTGGAGTACCAGAAAATACGGGAGCAGATAAACCAGAAATACCAACGAACCAACTGGGTAAGGTGGCTGGAGATGAAAGCCAGAGAAGGGGATATTGAGGCTATGAGGATTCTGAAGACAAGAAAACGTCCGACAAAACAACTGAATGACAAAGACAAGAAAGTACATAAGAAAGTACACAAAATAGGAAGAGCAAGGATTTGATGATCAAACTACGCAAACAGAAATTCATTCAACCACTTGCCGCGCTTGCTCTGATAGGGGGATTGCAGGGCGCAACTCAGTATTTTGCTTATCTGTTTGGTTTTGATCCACGGCTTGGGACATCATTTTTCCAGTGGTATGAGCCGTGGGCCATTATTGGGTGGGCGAGTAAGTGGTATGAACAATATCCTGAACAATTCCTGTTGGCAGGAAGCGTTGGCGTGTTCATTACGGCAGCCGGTTTGCTGACTTTACTCATTGTGGAGCGCGTACTGACTAACTCATCCAAGGTACATCAAAAACTATATGGATCAGCACGCTGGGCAGAGAAAAAAGATATCCAGAGCGCGGGGTTATTACCTGCAGAAAAGCTGTTTGGCAGAAAATCCGCGAGAAATGATTATGTGTATGTAGGAGCTTGGCAAGACCCAACAGGAAAAACCCATTATCTGAAACATAGCGGGCCAGAGCATATTTTGTGTTATGCGCCGACCCGTTCGGGTAAGGGCGTTGGCCTGGTCATTCCCTCCTTGTTAGCATGGGGTGAGAGCGCGGTCATTACTGACCTGAAAGGTGAATTGTGGTCATTGACTTCAGGATGGCGGCAACAACATGCCAATAATAAGGTGATCCGCTTCGAACCATCTGCCACATCCGGATCGGATTGCTGGAATCCATTGAATGAAGTAAGAATAGGAACAGGCTATGAAGTGGGGGATGTGCAGAATCTGGCTACTTTGATCGTTGATCCGGATGGCAAAGGTTTGAATGATCATTGGCAGAAGACCAGCCAGGCGCTGCTGGTTGGTGTCATTCTACATGTGTTATACAAGGCAGTCAGTGAACAGAGCCAGGCAACGCTACCGCAGGTTGATGCGATACTGTCCAATCCAGATCGCGATATTAGCGAGCTCTGGATGGAGATGATGACGTTTCCGCATTTGGAAGGGAATGCTCATCCCGTAGTAAGAGCATCAGCGCGAGACATGATGGATCGACCAGAGGAGGAAGGGGGTTCGGTTTTATCAACAGCCAAATCTTATCTGTCTTTATACCGGGATCCTTTAGTTGGTAGGAATATCGGCCGATCGGATTTCAGGATCAAGGATTTGATGAATTATGATCATCCGGTCAGCCTATACATTGTGACCCACCCGAACGACAAAACTCGATTGCGTCCTTTGGTGCGGATTCTCCTCAACATGGTCGTCCGGCTGCTGGCCGATAAGCTGCATTTTAATGAAGGGCAACCGGTTGCCCAGTACAAACATCGATTACTGCTGATGCTCGATGAGTTTCCTAGTCTCGGAAAACTTGAAATTTTGCAGGAATCGCTGGCGTTTCTGGCTGGCTATGGCATTAAGGCTTATATCATCTGCCAGGACATCAACCAGCTTAAAAGCCGTGAAATCGGCTATGGTCATGATGAGTCGATTACTTCCAATTGCCATATCCAGAATGCGTTTCCACCTAATCGTATCGAGACCGCCGAACATCTTTCAAAATTGACCGGCCAGACGACGGTCGTCAAAGAGCAAATTACCACCAGCGGGCAGCGGATGGGAGTAATGCATAAAAACGTGACACGCACCCTGCAGGAATCACAACGCGCTCTCCTGACGCCTGACGAATGCATGAGAATGACAGGTGCGACGAAATCGGCTAATGGCGAGATCATTAAGGCAGGTGACATGATTGTTTATGTAGCAGGGTATCCGGCTATTTACGGCAAGCAGCCTCTGTATTTCCAGGATGAGATCTTCAAGGCGCGTGCGGCTATTCCAGCGCCGACACGAAGTGATATCACTGTGAGAAATAGCGACAGATGAGCATTTTGAAGTGGCTGGCAAGAGTCATGCTATGGACGAGTGTTCTGTTGTTTCTCCTGAGTATCATTTTTCGCATCAATGATGTGTATATCAACACATCGAACAGCCTGCCACGGGGGCTGTACCAAGCGATCAATGCGCCCATCAGTAAGAATGCGTATGTATTCTTTTGTCCACCAGAGCAACCGGTTTTTGACATGGCGCGAGAGCGTCACTATATCAATAGCGGAGCTTGTCCAGGAGGTTACGGCTTGTTACTGAAACGCGTTTTTGCGATGAGCGGCGATACGGTAGCTATTGGTCGCAGCGGTGTTTACATCAACGGCCAATGGCTGCCGAATAGTGCACAGAGGGCATTTGACCCGAAAAATAAGGCACTTCCACACTATGAATTACCACCGCGTGAGCTTACAGATTCGGAGTTGTTACTGATGTCTGATGTCAACAGTCAATCCTTTGATGCCAGGTATTTTGGATTGATTAACCGAAAGCAGATTAAAAGTGTGGTGCGACCACTGATTATCTGGAATTAGTTTAAGTATAAGGAGAAGGTATGGGCAATCATGATAAGCCAAATGAAGCGATTTTTGAGAAGCTGGAGGATGTAGCAATACCTGGCTATCAGGTGACGTTTGATCCCGAGGAAGCGGAGCAGGTCGGTGCGTTTGTTGAAGATGCCCTAAGTGAACAGGATGCGCTTGAAAGTAGTGTGGATCTGATCGATGCCCTGATGATGCCGTCTGCTGCCAAGGAGAACAAGCGATGAATAAAACTAGCAAACCTTTTCCTGAGCAGGTGGCTGAACAGTTGATCGAGCAATTGAAGCAGGGGACGGCACCCTGGCAAGTGCCATGGGAACCTGGTAACCCAGACTCCTTATTCCCGATGAATCCGTCCACAGGCAAGCGCTACCGGGGTATCAACGCCCTTGTGCTGATGAGTCGGGCTAGCCGAGTTGAATACAGAGATCAGCGCTGGATGACTTATAAACAGGCGATTGCAGCCGGAGCGCAAGTACGCAAAGGCGAGAGAGGTACAACCATTCAGTATTGGAAATTTACTCATGAACGGAACAAGGTTGACGAGAACGGCAAGACTGTTCTTGATGACAAGGGCGAAACGATCAAGGAGTTAATCAAGCTAGAATGTCCCCGAGTATTCTATGCCGTTGTGTTCAATGCAGAACAGATTGAGGGTTTGCCACCCAGACAGCAAAAAGAACAGCAATGGGATGCTTTGGTGCGAGCCGAGCATATTTTACAGGTATCTGGTGCTAGGATTCTGCATGGCGGGCAAAACAGCGCATTCTATCGCCCAACAACTGACAGCATTCATTTACCGGATAAAGGACAATTCCCATCCGCAGACGGATATTACGCAACGGCGCTCCATGAGTTGGGCCACTGGACAGGTCATTCCTCCCGCCTGGATCGCGATCTCACCAACCCGTTTGGCAGCGAAGGTTACGCAAAAGAAGAATTGCGAGCAGAGATCGCTAGCATGATCCTGGGAGATGGACTGGGGATAGGCTATGACCCTGGACAGCATGCGGCTTATGTCGGGTCCTGGATCAAGGTACTGCAGGATGATCCGTTGGAGATTTTTCGAGCGGCCGCCGATGCCGAGAAAATTCAGGAATACCTGCTGGCTTTTGAGCAGAAGCAGGAACACACAAAGACCGTGCAACCAACCCAGCTGGAGGCCCACTTGCTAACCAGAAATGAGTCTAGCCCAATCCCTGAACTGCAAGCGCGATATGCTGAGGGCCTCAAGCAGGCATCTGGTCCAATTGTGACAGAGGAGGCGAGTATGGCCGTGCAGGAAAAAGCGGTCAGTATCCGGGAAAAAGAGCGCTTGTTGGCCGGTATCTCCCTGGAGGAAAGTCTTTCGGTTGATTTGGCAGCAATGGCCTATCGACAATATCAAGCAGGCCAGATGGATACGGTTACGTTTGCAGCTGAAACAGAGCGGGCACTGGGCATAGCGCACCTTCCACTTGACTGGAGTGGTCATGTCCAGGTGCAGGGCAACATCTTGGAGAAGAATGATTTGGGTGATACACCACTTGTTGTACCTGCCGCATCTATTGGCGTTCAACCCGAATTCTGGGGTGTGTATGCGCAGCGCATAGACGGTACTTATCAATGGCTTGCCGATTTTCCGGATCAGCAGCAGGCCGAGACGATTTCCGGGAAACTGGCATTGGTAGATGCCGTTCTTGAAACGAACGAATACGAAAAAGCAGCTAAATTTGCACGTATCCACGAGGAACGAGTGCGGCGCGATCCCAACAGCAGTGATGAGGATATTCTGGAGGCCAAGGAAGCACGGAAAACGGCAGAGCTTAATGCCATGCTCAAGGATGAGGATTTGCAGCAGCGGATTGTCAATTACGATCGGCAGCAGCAGACGGTAGAAGTGCGCGAGATGCCAACACCATCTAACGCTACACCAGAACAGGCGCGCACTTATCTTGCCGTGCCCTATGAAGAGCGTATAGCTGCCAAGGCTGCCGGAGCGCTCTGGGACAAAGCAGCAAAGGCCTGGTACATCGGGCCTAAAGGTGACGAGGTAAAACTGAAGCGCTGGATGAATAAGGGCATGTCTGTTAAACAAGCGTCTGCTATCAACCCAAGGCAGGAGTTCGCTGACGCACTTCGCTCATTGGGCTGTCTGGTTGATGGTGAGCATCCCATCATGGATGGAACGAAACAGCGCATCACAACTGAAGGGGATAAGAGGGGCGAGAAATCTGGTTTTTATGTCGGTCATTTGGATGGGTACCCAGCCGGTTACATTAAGAATAATCGCACCGGGATTGAAATGAAATGGAGAGTAAAAGGCTATTCACTGAAACCAGAGGAGAAAGCCAGCCTGTTCGCAGATGTCGCGATAAAACGGGCTGAAAGAGTAGCGGAGCAAGAAAGAATGCATGAGGCGATTGCACAACGGTTACAGCAGAAACTGGAGAGCTTGGTTTCTATCGAAAGTATGGGGAGCATCACGCCTTATCTGCAGACTAAGGGTGTAACAGTCCAGGCGGGCGTGATGACCGATCAAGAGGGGCGGACTACTTATATTCCAGCATTTGATACAGCTGGCAAGCTGTGGACGATGCAAACTATCCTGGAAGATGGGGTAAAGCGGTTTGCCAAAGATAGCCGCAAGGAAGGATGTTTCCATGTTGTCGGTGGTCAGGATACCCTGAGGAGAGTTCCTGTCCTGGTGATAGCTCAAGGTTATGCGACAGCCAGCAGTTTGTCGCGAGCGCTTGGTTTTGCCACTGTAGCCGCTTTTGATTCAGGAAATTTGGTAACAGTTACCAAGGCTTTGCATCATAAGTTTCCAGATAAACCTATTGTGATTGCTGGTGACGACGACAAGCACAGAGAGGCCACCCTAGGCATCAATCCAGGGCGGTTAAAGGCCGCCGAGGCGGTAGAAGCTGTGGGTGGAATGGTGATCTTTCCGATCTTTGCACCAGGGGAGCAGGCAGCAAGACCAGAAGCGTTTACTGACTTCAATGATCTGGCCAATAACAGCAGACTGGGTGAAGAAGGGGTGAAACGGCAGGTAGCGCCGCTTGTGGAACGCTTGATTCGTGAGAAGCAGGTATTAAAAGCAAAGGTGCAGCCTGAACAGGTTAAACAAGAGGTTAGACAAAAACGAGTGTTAACCCGGTAGTTGTATCAGCTCAAAAGTTCTCAATTTCTTAATATAACCAGGGAGGCACTCCATGTTTGATAAGGCGCAACCTGATTCCTTAAAGAAAGACGATATTTACGAAAAAGTTGAAACGCGTGAAGGTACCACTGAGCAACAAAAAGAAACAGGAAGAAGCGTCTATACCGACAGACTTAAACTTCATGCTCGATGGGCGGGTGGCTCCCTACTTGGTAGTAATCTCTCGCGTGACTTCAGAGAAAAAGGGGGATCAGTCCTCTTAGGCAAAAGAGTCAGATCAGCTCGCGATCTTGCGGTGCTGGCGCAAGTGCTGCGGGATCCCCGGTTTGAAACATTCAGGGTTTTCTATACACAGAAGGACAGAATTGTGCATCACACGGCTATCAGCTCACGGTTGCCCGGTGCAGTTTTTTTGAGTGATTGGATTGCGGATTACATAAAAAGCACCTGGGAAAGAGCGCAAGCAGATGGTTACTGGCTCTTGCATAATCACCCATCAGGCATTTCCACCCCTTCACTAAGTGATTTAGCCTTAACAGCTCAATATAACACGCGTATTCCTGGCTTTAGGGGACATACGGTGATTGATACCAATGAATATAGTGTGATTTATCAGAATGGGGAGGTTGAGCGTTTCTGTGATGTGGCAGGATTGGTTGGGGGATATGAAAATAATCCCTATAAAGATCATGCTGCACTGGATAGGATCATTACAAGTCCATTTGAGCTTGCCCAGGTTGGGCAATTATTAAAACTTCCAGATCAGCACCTGGTTTTAATTGGAATAAGCTCCCCTGGGCGGGTTTGTGCGATTGGAGAAGTACCGTTATCCATTCTAGAAAGATCGGATCACCTACTGCATGGACATTTGCGGCGTTTTGCCAGAAATTCCGGGATAGCCTCGGTTTTTGCAGTGACGGATAGGAGCAATGTCAGACACTCTAAATTGATAAGCGCAGTTGAACATGGGGTGTTACGGGATGTCATCGCTATGAATGGTTCTGAAAAAGCCTTCACACTTTGTGAGGAGGGATATGTTCATTTTAGAGGACATCAGGACAGTTTGTTCGGGAAAATCAGAACAGGCGCGATTACGGAAGATGGCGGGTGGATAAACCTTAGAGGCCGTGGGCGTTAGCATAGCAATTAGTTTATGTGTGGTGGTATTGAATTCCAGCATCAAAAAATATATTTTCCGCAATTGAATGCCCGGTTACCCATCAGGCTGCGAAATGGCGGAGTGACCTGGATTATCTGGGGAAGGCGTAAAGATCAGGATCCAGAGTGCTTTCCCAATGGAGGCTGGGCAAGCATCGAATCCATAAGAATAGGCAAATGGAAACCCTGGCATCCAAGACCAGTGCTCATAACCGCCGATAGTTTCATGGAAAAAGACCATGAGAAGCAAACTCACTGGATACCATTGGATACTAAAATGGTGATTCAAGGGCTTCTGGCAGAAAGAAACGGGGAGCAGCGAGTCTATGTGGTTACGGTCAACACGCCGCCTGAATATCACTGGATACATGATCGCTGGCCTCGGTTGGTTAAATTGCCGCATCAGCGCGAAGCAACGATTAATGATTGATCAGGTAATAGCGTTAGCCGATTACTCACAAATATAGGGGGTAAGACTGTGGATAACTGTTCTATGTTGTGCAGGGTAAATGAAAATTAGCGTTGCCTAAATGATAGGCAACGCTAACCGAACCTGATAATTTTGGTTCTTCTGAAGGGAAGACGTACTCTCTGGATTTTTGAAGCGTAAAATCGATTCATGCTCAGATTCTTTTTTGGGCAACAACACAGTTGTAATTTAAAATGGATTGTGGCGAAATTAATCAATTACTAGATGTTTAGTCCCACGGTGTACTGGAGCAATATACAGCCAGCTATTGACGGAGGATTTATGGGACAGATACTGCACGGAAGCGCCCGCACGACGGAGGCGGTGCATCGTCTCGCCTTGATCCGCAGGAACAAACAGTCGCTGATGCATCAAAAGCAGAAATTGAGAAACCTCAAGTCATACCAGTAAACTAGCCGATAAAGCCTGAACCTGTTTCCTTACCGCTTGCACCAATGGCTCAAGCGGTTGTATCTGATCAGGTAGACTGGTCGAAAGTCTTTAGCTGCATATCTAACCAAACACAATGTGTTTGCTATAGCCACAGCGCCGAACGGCTCGTTATTCCTGCAGAAACCTGCTGTCTGGCCGTTAAACATGGCTGGCCGGGCAAAAGTAATGCAGCCATAGCAACAAATCTATAAAAATGTTCATGCAAAAAATACATTTTGTTGATACAAAATAGCATTCTTGTTAAGATGATCCCTCTCTAATGTTGGGAGGAAAACATGTTTTTGAATGTTCAGCAAGTTCGTGAATATATTGATCTCGGTGTTATTAATGAAGTATCAATAATGCGTGAACCATGGGACGAACCCGGCTATAGTCTTGAATTCTTCGGAAAAGATCGCTCCTACACCCTTAAATCAGCCCGCGGTGCCCGCCGTGTCTTTAAAACTGCTGATGCTGCAATAAACACGCTGTCAGATTTAGGTATTAAAGTTAACGGTTTAAAAGTGTCAATAAAATAACTGATAGGTGTTCATATGAAACAAACCTTAATGAAACGCACCCAAGTTTATTTATCTAATGAGCAAGAGCAAGCGCTCAATTCTCTTGCCCTTACATCTGGCAGACATCGAAGTGAATTAATTCGTGAAGCAATTAACTTATTACTATCAGAAAAAAAAGTAATGCACACTCAATGGAAGCAAGCCTTGCATAATATGAAAGGCATGTGGGCCAAGGATGAAAAAGCTGCTAAACGCATGCAGAATATCCGTAACGAATTCGACCGTTAAAAATGGCCAACTATCTTCTGGATACTTGCATCCTCATTGACTTCTTTCGAGGAAATGAAAAAGCTGCTCAATTTCTGGAAGGACTTAATGATCCACCTTATCTTTCAGCCCTTACCGTTGCAGAATTGTATGCAGGTGTTCGAGAAGGGAAAGAGCGAACCATGCTTGATAATCTACTGCAATATCTCCCTGTAATCCCACTGAATGATGAAGCCGCTGTGAAAGGCGGTCTATATCGCCGACAATACGGCAAAAGTCATGGTGTTGGGATTGTTGACGGATTACTTGCAGCATCTGCCGAATGCAATAACCTGATACTTGCAACACGTAATTTAAAACATTTTCCTATGACTGAAAATGTTTATTGTCCTTACTAACTTCAGATATCGCTTTTACAGGTTATTAGCAGGGCATCTTACAAAATACCCGAGATTGAATCGTTACGCTGTAACCCTAATCACCATACCTGCAATCTAATTTTTCTGCTAAATCGAGAATAGCCTGTTCGATTAATTCTTTCTTTGTCTTGCCTGTAGCCTTCACCATGCGTCTTAAACAACCTGCCGGCCATGGTTCTATTAGAACTTGAACTCTTGTTAAATTATGCCCCTCAGGGTCTTTCAAAGCGCGTTCCCTGTATTTTCGTTGTTTTTCAGCATTAGTTAAAGTCATGTCTACTTCTCCAATAGTTACATTGTAACTAAATGATAACATGGTTAGACTGTAACCGAAAGAAAAAAGAAGGGGGGTTAACAACGACTAGCAGGGTATCTCACAGGGTTCCCTGACTGGGCGCTCGCTTGCGGGCTGTCGAGGGGGCGGTGAGTACCCGTCGCGGGTAAAACCACTATGTTAGAAATATCGTACTTACTACAACTATCCTATATCTTACATAACACTTTTTATTCATTTAGCCTTGATCGTATCTTGATTTTCTACTGAGGTAAATTGCACAATATTTTAAGTTTTAATTATGAAATACCGTTGTTATCTGCATCTAATTAAATTTACCGAGATGAGGAATGGGTATACATGATCGCGACTACTATCGTGAGAAACGTGATTACAGTGATTTAATGCGAGAAAATCATGAATTTGTGATTGATTATTCTCTTAAGCGACCATTAAGAAGTTTAATTAGAAAATTTTTAATTTATTTTTCCCTTTTTTTAATATTAGTATTGATTATCAGCTACTATGAATCTCAGATAAGGGCATTTCTTCAAACCAAATATAGATTACCCAGTAATATTGTGATTCAACCGAAGCCAGATCAAATAAACGGATCTAGAATCATCTCTTCTTGTATATCAAATAAAACAAACTGCATCTGTTACGGAAAATCATCAGAGCGGCTTGATATCCCAAATGAAATTTGTCAAAAAGCTGTTAAGTATGGTTGGTCATCTGACGCACAATATAGCCGTTAATCTGCGGTCAAAGATAAAAATAAGAGAATCAACACTAAATAGTGAGTATCTCACAGGGTTCCCTGTGAGATTTTCTGCTAGTCAATGATTTTTCCTTGTGGGTACAGTATAACCATGATATTACATGGTTACAGTGTAACTATTGGAGATATAAACATGGCTTTAACCAACGCAGAAAAACACCGTGCTTAAACTGCTAGCTGATACCGGGCAAGCATGTGCGATCTATCAAGATGAAAAACGTAGATCACTGAAATTAACTCAGATCGAATGCGGTGAAATTTGATCTTTTGTAGGAATGAAACAAAAGAATGTTCCTATAGAGCAGCAAGGTGAATTCGGTATTGGTGATGTTTATACTTGGACTGCGATTGATGCAGAAACTAAACTTATTCCATGCTGGCATGTTGGCACCCGTGATGCCAATATTTATGATAATTTCAGAAGTATTTCAGGGACGGCTAATTAGTTACACATAACAAGCAACAATACGTTACAGTGTAATTATTGATACTGTTCTTTTTCCCACTCGTCTATTTCACACCCCAATTTTTCCGCCAGCTCGTGGATAGCTCGTGCAATAACATCCTGTTTAGATTGATTCAGTCTCAAAACCAATCTTTCAAGCTCTGCATGTGTTTTCAGGTCGATGATTGACTGTAGCCTAAAGTTTTTATCTTTCATACCTATGTTTTTTTCTCTAAATTTTTTTTGCCTTTCTGCATTCGTCATTGCCATTTTATCAACTCCATATCGTTACACTGTAACATAATGTTATCGCTGTAACGATAAGAAAGCAAGCAAGATATTAATAAGAAAGTGCAAAATAATCGCTAATTAATGAAAACTAGCCAACTATTTCAGATAAACACAGTTAATTTAAAACAGGGGACAGTTACACTATAACCACATACAAAGAGTTACACTGTAACAAAGAGAAACCAAAAAGAAGAAAAGAAGGGGGTTTAGAGGTGACTAGCAGGGTATCTCACAGGGTGCCCTAACTGAGCGCCCGCTTGCGGGCTGTCGAGGGGGCGCCTGAATCAAGCAGGCGTTTTTTTCGACCGAAGCATAGCGGTAATACCTGCGTCTCTCCTTCTTATTGACTATTGATAACGTATTTTATCAATAGTAAAATATTTTTTATGAACCCAGATAATTTACCTGCCATCGAGCACTCCTCACATCGACTCTTAGACGTGGCTGATTTTTATCGGCTGGCAGAAGTTCCTCCCGAGATCGAGTGGTTTGCCAATCTAGAAAATGTCTGCACCCGGCGTGCTTATAAAAATGCACTGCATCATTTTATGCAATTTACCGGTATCGCCCGCCCGGAAGAATTTAGGCAAATTACTCGCGCCCATATCATCGCGTTCCGGGATGAGCTCAGAAATCGTGATTTATCGGGTGCCACCATCCGTCATAGCCTGGCAGCCCTTTCCTCATTGTTTGAATACTTGTGCGAACAGAATGCGGTCACACACAATCCGGTCAAGGGGGTGAAGCGCCCTAGCGTGGAAAGCTATGAGGGCAAATCCCCGGCACTGGGCGATCATCAGGCGCGCGCGCTACTCGATGCGCCGGATGGCGCCTCCCTGAAAGGAAAACGGGATCGCGCCATCTTCGCTATCTTGCTTTACCATGCCCTGCGCCGCGATGAACTCTGCAAACTGAAGGTGAAGGACATCAAACAAGAGCGACGCGGGGTACTCCACATGAGAGTATCTGGCAAGGGGGGCAAGGTCCGTTACCTGCCCATCCATCCCCAGGTGGGCGGATTGCTGCATGATTATCTAGAGGCTGCCGGCCATAGAGAAGAATATACCGGCCCATTATTCCGTTCCCTCAGCAATAACCGGCATAAGAATGCACAAAAAGCGATTACTCCAGATGCCGTCTACAAGATCGTGCAAGCTTACTCCGCAAAACTGGGGTTCAGGATCGGGGCCCATTCGCTGCGGGCCACAGCTGCAACCAATGCGCTCGATCACCAGGCGGATATTGCCAAGGTGCAGGAGTGGTTGGGACATGCCAATATTTCTACCACGAGGATATACGACCACCGTAAAACGAGACCGGAAGATAGTCCGACATTCAAAGTGAGTTATTAACACTACGGAGTAGATACATTAGACTGGGAATTAACTCTACCTTGTTTATTTAGAACATAATAATGAAAATTGACAACTGCAATACTATTTATTTTTCCAATCTCTGAAAACAAATAGACGATAATTTTATTAAATCACTATGGTTGGGATATTCCTTTTTCAACTCTTCAACAATAGCACATGCACCTTTTTTAATTTTGCCATTCTCCGCCATCTTAACTGCCTCTAACCATCGGCTTGAGTGAGCACCTTCTGCTTTTAAATCTTTGCGATTTCCACCTGCACGTTCCCATAAATAATCTAATCGATCAGGGGCTAAATTAGCGCCTAAATCAGCAATGGCAAGAACCAGATTATTCCCATCTCTAATAGCCCCAGAAGTTTGTAGCTTTCGGGTAATATTAAATAAACATTTTTTTAAAATGGATAGTTGATCTTTACAAATATCTAGGGCAAATTGGAGTTCAGAAGTTTTCCGGCTATCAAACATTCGATAAAGAGTTTCTGCTGCACTTTCCCATTTTCTAACATTTATATATTTCCCAATGGTGTCGGCGAGACTCATATCCCAATCTGTTTCATTAGAATTGGCGAAGCAACCGATTAAATCTTGCTCAGTCAGAATAGCATTAGTCGGAATTAGCAATACAAATACTTTAACTGAACATCTTGATGAATGCAGTTTTTTAGAAACTTCTTGAGCTAATTGTGATTCTGGGGGGTTAATTGTTTGCTTTGTTTCACATGTTAGAATCCATCTATCAGCGACTACTGGTAGTAAAGCTGCACGGCTATCGGGTTTCAGAATTTCCCAAAGATTTGCCCTTTCAGGATGCTGAAACGCGATCTCCGCTAAATCGTTTGCAAGCGGTTTGATAAGTCCAGACAGTTCTGTTTTTTCCGACAGGATAACCTCTAGAAGCTTGGAACCCAGTATTTTATGGTCGGCATTAGGTGGCCAATGGACGCCACCGGCAGCTATATGTTTAGCCCATAAGGAGAGCCAAACCTCATTACTGACATCCAAAGTATTTAACAACGCTGGTTCTTGTTTTGTGCGCTGTGCGATCAGCGTAATTAATTGACTATCGCCTCTCGCGATTACCTCATCAATCACATCTTGCCCTGGTAAGTGCTCAACGAGGTAATGCAATCCCAAATAGGCATTTTTTGGAAATTGTCGCTGTAAACGAAACGCCTCGGCAGGTAAAAAAGCCCTCATCACCGCCCAAGCATGTAATCGTGGCCACTCACGATCCTGAGTTTCTTTTTGTAGCTGCTGTAATTCGGTTGAAGTTAATGTCACATCAGTAGTAATATTAAGCAGTCTATCCTCTACAGCATTGCCTACCGGTAGAAGTGTTTTGAGTATTTCGCTGCAATCAGACTGAGTTAGCCAATGAAACGCCAATCTAGCCCATTGTTGAGCAGGTGCTGTAAAGTTTCTGGAAAGCGTATTACGCACACTTGTTTGCCACCAAGATTCGGCTTGGTTATTTGCCAAACCGGAAAGCAGCTTTTCCCCTTCCTTATGCGGCAATGCAAAAACATGATCATTTAGCCAAGCATCAAGTTCTTCGTCTAAATCAATATTTGACGGCAAAAAACCCAAATTCAAGTTTCTCAAAGAAAGTACAAATTGCAGCGATGCAAACTGAAAATCTTGTTTTAATGCTCGCAACGCTTCGCTTTTTAAACCAATACCTGCATCAGGATTTGGCATTAAAGTCTCAAGTGTTCGTAATAAGGTCAGGGCATTATCCCGTCTAGAATCAGAACGTAATTCATCTAAATGTTTAGCTGCCCGCGCTATTTTGCCCAGCCCTTTTAAGTTTTCAGGATAGCCGCACAATTCTAAAATCTCTTGAAAAGTCGTGTCGTCTTTACCCATTAACCAAGTAGCGGCACGATTATCAGAAGTGAGTTCCGGCCTAATTACAGGATGTGTTGACCATTCAGATAAGCGTTGCGAGGGAATGCAAAAAAGCAAGGGGGGGCTGATTGACTCACCACCTTGCGGCGGCACAACGGCCATCCGTGCAGAAAAATTCTGCCTTGCCTGCGGCCATAATCGCATCCATAGATCGGCGAGAAGACTTGGCCAGTCATATATAGCAGGAAGCACAATAGGATAGTTAGATTCGGACGAAATTAAAGTCTCTGCAATGGCTTGCAGGATTTCCGGCAAAGCAGTGGGAATATTTGGTGCGCCAGATAACGCAGTCAAAACCGGTCGCAAATCATCTACCTTGCCAATTTCAGCTACAGGCCATAACGCTACTTCGCTACGCACCATGCCGCCGCGCTTGGCTGCTTCATCCGGCACAGTCCACCATAAAGCCCACCAATTACCGACAGTGCCACAGCCTACCGACGGCCACCAATTGTCACTGGGTTTTAGATGACCTGGCGGCTTGTCGGTTAAACCAAACAATTCCGGCGGTAATTCTGCCGGTTGTCCTTGCCAATCCAGCAAATCATGCCTATTATCTTTCGCGCCATATCGCGCTCTCAATGGATAGTTCATGACGTTTTTAACAGCCAAGCCAATGGAAGACTTAAATCAGACTCTTGCCGTCCTTCCGGTGTAACAATCCAGCCTTGATATTCAGGCCCTTGATTGATGAAATCTTCATCTTCGCTATCAGGTTGTAAAAGACGACCTAACGCAGACAAACCCCAAATGCTAACGCCATCAGCCGCCCAAAGGCTTTGAATGAAATTCGCTGCTAACGGCAAATAGTTAGCAAAAATCTGTTTAGGCTTTAGGCTGTCTGTGCCTTCTAATTCATCATAGCAAGACAGCAGTACAGCAAGCCGAGGCTCCTTCAAGCGCGAGATCATGCTTAAACCGGCAACATGCAACAAAATTTGCAATAACTCCACCCAATACGCATTAGCATCCCAGGCATCATTTTGGGTTGTGGGTGAAGTGTGATGGCTTGCTCGTGGAGGATTCGCAAGTTCTGCCAGTCTATCAGGGTAAGTTCTTTCATTTTTTAAACGAATCAGTAATAACCAGCCATTGGCTTTACAAAGTTGCGTGCGCCAAGTGTCTGAAACTTCACGCTGAGTGAAAACCGATTTTAATTGCTCGCCGCCATAATCCGGCCAGCACAAATCCAGGTGATGACCGTTTGTATCTTCCAGAGGAAACAACACTTCTGCCCAAGTACCTGAGGCTGTGTGACCGGCAGCATGACCGGCTTCTAAACTATGCAACACCTCTTCCAAGGCACTTAAATTCGTTGGTGTTCCACGCAATTTCAGAAGACTGGGACTGCGTTTCAAACGCCCGTAAAGTTGTCCTGCATAATGTGTTTTGCCACTGTTGGGCCCACCAAGTAATACAATTTCAGGTGTAAGCATAATGACCTCGAAAAGCAGTAAACGATTGATGCAACACAACGGGTTCTATTACTGGCAAAGCGTGAGGCGATGTCCAGCTATGGCGAAGAACAGATTCTAAGGCCTTGATTAATGACTCCGGCTGATTAGTAGTCGATTTCACTTCAACCGCATGAGGTATTTGCTGCTTTAATGTCTGTTGAATGGCTGCTTTGATGTCTGGTTGGGGTTCAATATCGGCTTTAGCCCAGATTAAAGCAGTTGGACGTTTCTCGACATGATTACTAAGTCGTTCTAAAAGTTGGCGCAATTCATTTCTTGCCGTTCCACGCTTAGGACTAGTTGACATTAATCTCTGGCAATCGGCAAAGACCAAAAACGCATCCGCGTGTTGTACCGACCATTTAGCCCCTGCGGCATCGTGCGCGTCTTCGTTAATAGCCCACTTAGTAAACCATTCGCCGGGGGCATCAGTGAGTAGCACATCTCTAAATTCGTTTTGCGCATTGCGCAAAGCGATATGTAATAATCCGGGGACACGGCTCGTGCCTCGCGGTGTATGGGGCGGAAAAGATGGTGGTCGTGCCGCATCATCAAAGCGTGTCCAAGCGGCTAAAGATTCCCATGCGCCCAAAGTTTGTGAACCTGCAAATTGTGCATCCAGTAGCGAATACCCGCGTAGCAGTTGTAAATAGTTACCGGTTAGCAAGGTAGTTTTGCCTGCATCATGTGCGCCTAGCACACCCACCAGAATCGATCGTCCACGCGGCGTTAAGTTGGCTAAATCAGCAAGCCCTAATGCACTACCTGACCACGGTACTCGTGCGGAAATTGTCGATGAAGCGTTTTCAGTTGATAATTCTTCGGTGTTTTGCATTGTCCAAGACGCGCAGCGCGTATGCTCCATTTCCCCCAAATGACAGGTTTCACCATCATGGGCAAAGCAATTAGGATTAGAGCAACGTTCATTCATGGGCCACTTCCGCTAACCGCACTGCTTGTTCTTGTCGAAACAGTGCCTGGGCAAAACGCGGCAAACTGAGTTCAAATGTGCCCTCTGTGCCGATTCGTTGTATGACGTTATCAATTTGGGTTTCTTGGCCATTTAGAATCAGAACCGCTGCGTCACGCAAACTTAAACATCCTGTTTCCGGCGGCGAAGTAAACGGTTTTAGCCATTTATTTGGCAATGAATGATTTTTTAGCGATTCAAATAATGCCGTGAGTGGCAGTTTCTGTTCAAAACCTGCTGCTGGTAAACGGTTGACCGTTTCAGCGAGTAAATAGCTCACGCTGGCGGGGGTGGGTGCACTTACGGTATTGAGTAAGTCGATTGCCATGACCGCACTGGCAATGGTTGGTGAAAGTTCTCGATAACCATGTTGCAAGGAGGACGAATACAATGCTTCGGACCACCATAAGGCATTTATGCGAATTTGTTCGGCTTGCCTTGTTTGCATAATCCAATTTTGTTGAGAGTACAAAATGTCACTGACACTATTGGCGAGCTTGATTAGATATTCAGATTGTGACTTTTGTAATTTGGTAGTCAAACCATCTAATACATCCGCCAATAGATTTCGCATTCTTGGCGCAAATTGATAAGACCAATGCTGTTGCTGATTTGACCAATGTTGATTTGGATTAACTAACTGATACCCATTTTGACTACTGGGCCCTACCGAGGCTTCTATTTGTTGCAGCAAGGCATCTCTATCAACTTTCAGCGATTCAGCTTTTGTTGGTTTTGGCAAATCTAATTTTTGAACTTCAATTTGTTCTTCATCAGACAATAAAAAACCGACAAAAGCTAATTCCTCAGTCGACGTTGCCCAAGTTTTCAGCAAATTGCGAATAACCGGCTCTTCTTTACCCAGCTTCAATAAAGGCAGCGTATCCGCCGCTGTCAGCCACAAAATAGCAGCATTATGTTGATCTTCCGCTGCTTGTTGGCACGCTGCCAGTAAAATCGCTCTGAGCAAATTCACAGGAGAATCTGTAAAAACGGTTCGTACAGTTTTCCACTCGGAAATCAAAGCTTCCTCTGCTTGTAAAATTGCAGGGGCTTCGGCGACTATATTGGGTGATAAACCCGACAATATAGCCGGAACCAATTGTCTGGGTTGTTGGCGAAGTGTGTTTGCAAGCGCTTCAGAAGCGTGTTGAATTTTTTCAAACCGCTCATCATGACCATTGATATTTTCAATATGCCATACGCTTAAAAGCTCTGTTAACAAATCCGTCATTCAAAACTCCGAGGGAAAAGAGATGGGTTATTTAACAACGCAATGCAGCCAATGCGTTTAGATGTTGTTGAATCACACCATTGTTTGGTAAATCCTCTAAAGCAGCTTGTAACAAATTTTCAGGGCGTGCCGCCGCGCCTTGAATACTCCGCTGCCAAAGTCTTTGCCAAAGATCACGCGGTCTATTGATATTTTCAACTTCGCTGGCTTTACCGCCGGCACGCTGCCATAACGCGCGTGCATTTGAAGCATCAGGATACTCTTCGGCTAGTATTTTGATCAGTTCATGCGGAAGATTTAAATCTATGACAGGTTGATTATCGGTTTTGGAATTGGCGTTGTTTTCTGGTTGACTGAGCAATAAATCGCTACTATCACGCAATAGGGCAATCAAGCATTCGGCAGAAGCTCTGGCGGCAAAAGTTCGATAACGGTCATCTTTAAACGAGTCGCCATAGTCTGATACACCTTTGGCAATTAAAACCGGGATATTATAAATCTCACCTAACGCGCCCAAAGCGCTAGCTTCCATTTCAATACCTAGAACCTTGCGCATCGAGTCTGACAAACGAGGAAAAATGCCTTCATCTTCTCGGACCTCAGCGCCGGTTCCTATAGGAGCTGCAAAGATTTGAAACTGTTGCGCTGGTGGGAGTTCACCAAGATGCAGTAATTCTAATTCTTCGACGTATTGCCTACCTTTGTCTGTCAAGTTCAACGGTTTATTTAACCAATTTCGCTTCCAAAGACGCTGTAAAACGTCACTCCAATTTCGGCATGCCGTTCGGAAGTCGGCGTGCTGGCGAGGGTCCTCGTTCGCAAGCAAACGCAGCATAACCCAATCCTCTTGTTGTTCTAATGACAATAGGGGACGTGAATTTAACCATGCTGCATTTAATGGCGCGGCAATATGCTGCATTCGTTGTACCCAAGCCAGGGAAGGTCGATATTGCAGTTGATCACCTTGAAACTTTGATGCACCGTCTTCAACCGTTACTTTACCGGCATCGTAAGACCACAGTCGTTCTGCAAAAATAACATCGCCAAGAGACACTTTGCCTCGTCTCCCCGCACAGATACCGCTCATAGCGATACAACGAGCCGGTTGTTGGTTGATAAGCTTACTGGCAATTGCTTGGACGTTCTCGCGTCCCATGTAGCTGGCATGGGTTGCACGAATATTTAGTTTTTGATTGTTAGAGTCTAAGAAAGAAGCATCAGCAACAATCCAGCCATCATTTAGAGAATATTCTTGCCAGGGATCAATTAAGCCATCTGTAACATTCAGTACTTGGTCGTACTCGTCTTTCAAGGCGCAAATTAAAAAAATTTCAACTGTTCTTTGTGGCGGTTCAAGCATATTTTTCTGGCGAATTGGTGACGTTAATACCACGAAAGGATACGAATAGTACCTGTTCAGTTATATAAAAATGCGCATGTACACTATATTTTCCAATAATGTTTTCGAACAGGCTAACTCCCATAACATGGGCTGTTTGGTAAATATCAAGTCAATTAAAAATATTTATTTTATGCGAATGTTATAGGCTAAATTGGCGCACTCAATTGAATTAGCCTATCAGCCATAATGGTTCGCCAGGAGACAATCAATTATGCAACACGAATGCACGACAAAATAAAAATTTTCATTGTCTACATTGCTTCTACATTTTTTTTAAGGCAATAAAAAAGTTAGGCAATAATACCTAACCCTTTGATATTTTGGAGCTGGCGATGGGACTCGAACCCGCAACCGGCTCATTACAAATCAAACTAGCTTAACAGTCAATTTTCAAAGCACAGAATTTTATCTGCATCTCATTTTTATTTTACTGTCTACATATTGTCTACATGAATTTTGCTTATTGTAGATAATATATCTATCTAATTGATTTTATGGTGCTGTTGAGAGGAGTCGAACCTCCGACCTACTGATTACGAAACGTAGTCTCAAATTTTAGTTAGTTACAGATCAATCACTTACAATGCTTGCCAAGTATAAAAACAGTGTCACACAGTCCCAAGCAATGGGATTTTTAGGAGAATTTGGCACAAATTTGACACAATCATTTTTTTGTTACCTGTTTAGCTCCCCAACCAAGCCTCGAACCTAGGACCTGCGGATTAACAGGTGTTATAAATAACTGTTTTCATTAATATTTAATCTGTCAGTGCTCGCCAATACCCGCCAGTAATGTCAGATTTGTCACGTTCTATTCTTGGAGTACGAGTTCTGTTAATAACTGTATGCAAGATGAATATAATAATTATGTCGACGTGCGATAAAGTTCCATTTCAGCAAAAAGATTAATGCAAGATATAATTATCCAGATGGAGAACTCTTTAATACTTATTGGAAAGTAAATATACGATGGACAGAATCACAAAGAGTCTAATAGCCGAACTGCTGGCCAATCAAGAGCTTGAGTCTGAAGGTATTTCTAAGGATTTTGAAAAGCTTGTTAACTACTGTGTCGTATCAAATGAGTACTCCAAATCCTTTGATGTTGGAATAATAACAGTTGCAGAGGGTGGTGATACTGGGATAGATGGTTTAGCTATTCTTGTAAATGGGCAATTAATTGAAGATAAAGATGAAATAGATGGTCTTCTCGAAAGAAATAATTTTCTTGAAGTAACATATATATTTATTCAATCAAAAACATCATCTAACTATAGTGGTGGGGAGATCAATACGTTTATTTTTGGTGTAAAGGATTTTTTTTCTGAAAAACCATCTCTAGTGCGTAATTCTGATATTAATAAGTTGGCGGAAATCTCAGACCATATTTACGATAAAGCTCCTCACTTTAAAAATAATCCAACGTTAAAATTGTACTACTGTACAACTGGGAAGTGGGTTGACGACCAAAATTTGTTAGGTGTTATAAATATTGGCGTTTCAGATTTAGAGCAGACCAACTTGTTTGAGAAAGTGTCCTTCAGTCCAATTGATGCAAAGGGTATCTCTGCATACTTTAGAAAAACAAAGGAAACAACATCAACAACCATTTGCTTTAGGAATAGAATAACTTTACCTTCAATCACTGGAATATCGGAAGCATATATTGGCCTTCTTCCTTTTGAGGAATTTAAGAAGATTCTATCAGATGATGATGATAATCTAATTAATGTTTTTGAAGATAACGTTAGAGACTTTCAAGGCGAGAATAATGATGTTAATAGTGGTATTAGAAATACATTAAATAACTCTGATTCTGACCTGTTTTGTGTTCTCAATAATGGGGTAACAATTGTTGCAAGCTCTATATCTCCTACAGGAGACAACTTCACTATTCGGGACTATCAAATCGTAAACGGGTGCCAGACTAGTAACGTACTATTTAATAGCAGACACAGTGAATATATCAATAGCGTTAATGTTCCCATAAAGATCATTGCTACTGACGACGATGAGGTGAAGAACAGAATTACCTTGGCAACAAATAATCAGACTCCAATTAAGAAAGAACAATTGGCTTCACTAACTTCTTTTCAAAGGAGTTTAGAGCAGTATTACAATTCTTATACTGGGGACTCAAAGCTTTATTACGAACGCAGGTCAAAACAATATAATTCTGACAGTTCGGTATTAAAAACTAGAATTATTACGGTTCCTTATCAGATTAAATCATTCGCTGCAATGTTTCTTGACATCCCACACCAAGTTACTAGTTTCTTTGGAACGATTGTCAATAAATTAAATGAGGGAAAAGCCCAGATATTCACACCAGATCATGTATATTCGCCATACTACACAAGCGCTTTTGCCTATTTTAGGCTTGAAACAATTTTCAGACGAAAGTACATTGATGCCTCATATAAGAAAGTAAGATTTCATATATTGATGCTCTTTAGGATAATATATGGAACGGGTCCGCTTCCAGAGTTTAACTCCAAAAAGATGGATACTTATTGCCAGAAGCTATTAGATGTTCTTAACGATGAGAACAAAGCTTTAGAGGCTTTTAAAAAATGTATAAAAGTAATTGACGATGCAGATTTCGATAAATCTGATAAACAAGATATAAAACTTCTATCAAAAACTAAGAGCCTAATCGCACAGGTAAACGAATTAAAAATATAATAAGTACGTTTGAGAGGGGGAACTTTCCGCGGTAATCAGATATTCGCTTTGATAATTCGATAGTTATCAATTGAATTGATATGGTTCGTGTTTTTGAGTGTAGTAGGCCAAACAACTATCGTTTTCTTGATTTTACTTGTCTATTTGTATACTATTAGTCACATTTCTTTGCTTTATAGTGAGTGTACGAATGGTTATAGCGTCCAATCCAAAAGCAATCGATTTATTCTGCGGTTGCGGTGGAATTACAGTCGGTCTTCAAAAAGCTGGTTTTGATGTTATTGCAGGGATTGACATTGAAAAGAAATACCTCGTTAGCTTTAAGCATAATTTTCCTAGCGCGAAAGCTCTGAACATCGATATTACAGGCATTTCCCCAGTAGAGTTCATGCAGGCAGTGGATATTTCTCGTGGAGAGCTTGATTTGTTGGTTGGGGGACCTCCTTGCCAAGGTTTTTCCAAGAACGTACCTAGGAGAAATAGGTATCTCGAAGATCCCAAGAATTTGCTTGTAAAGTCGTTTCTTAATTACTGCGAAGCTATCCAGCCTAAAATGATATTGATGGAAAATGTTGCGGAAATGAAGAATGGCTTTGAGGAAACCTATTCTCAGGAGATCATTACCAGGTTACAGGAGAAAGGCTATACCGTTACTGCCGTCGTTTTAAATTCGGCTGATTATGGCGTACCACAAAGAAGACGAAGAGCTTTTTTTATGGCAAGCAGACTTGGCATTTCCTTTGCGTCACCTATGCCTACACATATAGCCCAGGAAAAAAATAAGCAGATGGACGGGCTATTTAATGAACCCTCCCATATTACGGTATGGGAAGCAATTGGAGATTTGCCAAGTGTAGAGCATGGAGAAGGTCTTGAATTGACTAGCTATGCCTGTCCACCACAGAATGCATATCAAGAATTAATGCGATCTTCCAAGACTGAAGTTAGAAATCATATCGCTAGAAAACTGGCGGACAAGCAATATGCAAGACTTTCTTCAATTGGCCCAGGACAAGGTCATAAGGACCTGCCTGTACACTTGCAGACTAGAGGGGGGTATAGCGGTGCTTATGGAAGATTGACTAAAGATATGATTGCTCCGACAATCACAAGATGGGTTTTTCATCCTGGCTCGGGTCGATGGGGACATCCTGTAGATATTAGAACTCTCACAATAAGGGAAATCGCAAGAATACAAAGTTTTCCCGATGATTTTGAGTTTATCGGAAGCTATACTGATCAAGCTGGACAATTAGGGAATGCCGTTCCTCCCTTGCTGGCACAGGCTATTGTTCAAAGCATGAAAAATCAAATGGTACGATTTAAGAAAGAGGTTAGTTCATCCCAAGAAACTTTTTCTGATTCTGAAGGTAGCTTGAAAGCTATTGCGTGACCATCTTTTGAATATCGAATTTCACCAACCTTCGACGGCTTCTCTACTTCAGGCCACCAATTTTTTTCAGCACTAAAGTGAAGTTGATTCTCTCCTTTTCCGTGCCAGGCAAAAGCTTTTATTTTTGTCTTTTTATTTACACCATGAAAAGCAGACAGCTGTTCCTTTTTGATCGCTTTTTTTTGTATTGACCAGCGCCACTCATAATCTTCCTTATCGAAAATATTCGTCTTGTCCTTTGTACAAAGAAGCCTCTCAAAATAAATAGCTGTATTGTCTTTGAACATAATCAGCCTTGAATACCAAATTTCCTCTAAATTGTATAGCTTGATACTTTGGGATGCGTGGTGGTTACAAAAATCGATGATGGCATCCCCTAGCTCTTTTGTTTTTCCTATTTCTTCTGATTTCTTAATCAAGAATTCAGAATTTGCGATTTTTGCTCTTTTCCATGTTAGAGGTGTATCTTCTTTAGTTGATTTGACCTGCCAACCTATCTTTCCTGGTATGCACACGTCCACATAGTCATAAGTCGGTAATTGTTTTCCACCATGAACTAATGAAATAATTTTTTCCAGCACTTTCCCTGGAATAGTATCATCCTGAAAATAAGGAATTTTCATATAGGCTGTAAGATAATGAGCAATTTTTTCAAGCTGCTCTTTCGAGGAGTACATGCTCACTTCTGATTTTTATCCTTAAACAAGTCCGCTATAGGAACTTCCAAGGCAATAGCGATTTGTTGAACTATTTCAATAGTGGGATTTCTTACACCACGCTCGATTCCGCTTATGTAAGTACGGTGAAGTCCTGTTTTTTCGGAAAGCTTGTCCTGCGACCAATTCTTTTCTTCACGAGTTTGTCTAATATTTGCGCCCAGAAGTAATTTGATATTCATAGGCGCATGATCGTTTAAGTGTCACTTAAAAGTCTATAGACTATAAGTAACACTTCTGATTTTCATTTACTCTTTTTGAACTCGACGAGATTATTACAGGCATCATCTTAAATAGCATATGGTTGACAGAGTTGATAAAGATACCCGCAGTCGAATAATGGCTAAGGTTCAAGGAAAAAATACCAAACCAGAGTTAAGGCTGAGGCAAGCACTTTTTAGTTTAGGTTTTCGTTTTCGCCTGCACGCTAAACATTTACCTGGTACACCAGATTTAACATTCCCCCGCTATAGAGTTGCGCTCTTTGTCAATGGTTGCTTTTGGCATTGGCATGGTTGCAAACATTCCAGATTACCAGCAAGCAACTTAGTATATTGGGAAAATAAAATCGTGAAGAATCAGCTCCGAGATAGAGCGAATTACGAGAAATTACTTTCAATGGGGTGGAGGGTGATAGTTGTTTGGGAATGTTCATTAGAGAAAGAGAAGATTAACGAAACAATCCGTCGCGTAGAGGAGAAAATTAAGTGCAAAGGCGTCCAAAACCATGACAAATTAATTTTTCTTTTGTAGTATCGAGCCAAGAATTCAGTAACTGCAAACCCGATCAATTCATTGATCTGAATCATTGCAATACAAAAATAACCAATTTTCTATATAAGCAGCACGGTGCTTCTCAACAGTCTGGCGTCCCCAGGCTGTCCTTTTTCTTGCACAAGAGCGAAGCTGTTGTGCCCATTCTGAAGAAAGAACGTGAATTCGCCGTTTTTTCATTAAACTACTAATTAATATTTAGGAGACTATATGAAATTGAAAGATTTAATCTTCTGAAAAAGTCACTGCAACATAGAAAAATATGCCATTAATTGCTAATGAACTAACTATCTGGGACATTTCTTTTCGCTGGGCAGGTTATGATCCGAGTCGGCTCTGGTTTAGGCTCCCCTTAACGGTTAAAGATTACGCTAGCTTGTTAATGCATGCCATCTTGCATGGTGAAATTATCTGCGAAAATTTGACACTCGCCAAACGTCCGTATGATTCAAAAGCTGATCCTCGCTTTTATATTCGTACCTATATAGATGACGTTTACGATTGTATCCATGGTAAGCGGTTCAGTCGTGAATTACTCAAATGGGCAGTTTTGAACAGGATGGATTTTCATGAGTGGTGTGAAAGGAGAGGCATTCCTTTGCCAGAATTCTGGTTTCCATCGGGGTGGAAGCTTGATTTTGAAATGCCTGAATTTGGCACACTCGCATTAAGGGCGATACATGTAGAGCCAGAAGAAGAAGGAAGCGTTCGTATTGAGTATCATCGCATTGGTCTAGCAGAAAATGAACTTGAAGAGCTGCAGAATGAAGCTAATATAGCTAGTCAAGTTGACAGTGCTCTATCACAAAATTCTACTAACTCCTTAGAAAAAGAAAGAGTTCTTCGGATAAATCAGCGTATTAAAGTGGCCTGTCAACAAATCGCTTCCGTTATTTGGAAAGATGATACGGATAGAACGATACCATCCATTGTAGAAGACGGTTTAATTCAGAAATATGGTGGCGCAGAACATTATGAGGATGAAACGGTATATGAGTGGATCAAAGAAGTTGCTCCACCTGAAGTAAAAAATCGGCGAGGCCGACCCCGCAAAAATAGGGATAAAGGAGGCTAAATAAATTTTAACTATTTTTTATGTAAAGCCTTGCAGTAAGCCAATTAAAAATACCTATATCCCCTATTTTTCTTTTTATTAATTTTCTTTATCCCCTATTTTTTCTTGTTGGCAAATCTCATTCTGATGACTTCTTAATTTTTAAGGAGATCAAGAATGAAATCAGTCAAACATTTATCCCCCGAGCCAACGCTGCGCCCTGATCGCGACGGAAGGAGCGAGAGGGCGCGCGGCGGTCGCAAAGTGGAAAATATTTCGATAGAAGTATCCCAGTCGTCAAATGTATTCTCACAGGGTACGCCGCCTAGTAACACAGTACCCTCAAACGACAAAACGAAACATTTCAAATCCCTGCTTTTAGGAATAGATAGTCTCTATCTCTCCTTCTATGGGCAATTGGCAGATAATTGGAATATAAAATTACTTGAATTAAAAGAAAAAGCTCAATCAGAAAATGAAAAAGAGCAAGCATTAGCGCAAGTCTCAATTGGTTCGCATTTATTTGAAGTACGCGACAAAGGCATGCCGCGCTTCCCTTATATCTTATCGGATAACTGCTTCTTCATTAAATTGAATCGCAGTAAATCCAAAATACTCCCTATGGCGCACGTCCAGATATCTAGTGAATACCTCGCAACAGTGGGCGCAGAAGCGGCAGAACAGGATTTACGCTTTGTGATTAATACACTGGGTTTGGTGCCCAATGCGCCAAGTGTCAGCCGTGCTGACTTGTTTCTGGATTTTGTCTGTATTGATGATCTTGCTGCAATTCATCAGCCTGACTGGGTAACGCGGGCAAATTTGATGGCGAAATACTTTGATTGCCGCCTGGATAATCCTTTTACAGGCTGGGTGATTGGCATAGGTGGTGATCTGCACGCCCGGCTATATGACAAGATCACTGAGATCAAAACCAAATCTCATAAAACCTGGCTCTACACGTTATGGCAAGCTAACGGCTGGCAGAATGACGAAAGAGTCTGGCGCATGGAATTCCAGATTGAAAAACAACTGCTAAAGCAATTAGGCATCATCAGCCTGTCTGAATTACTGGAAAAGCAAGCCGATTTATGGCGATACCTCACTCATGACTGGTTGCGCCTCACCCTACCCAGTCTGACTGATAGCAAACGGGATCGCTGGCCTAATCATCCGTTATGGGATGATATCGCTAATATCTACATGACGCCGCCCGATCAGCCACGTTTAAAACGTTTCAAATCAGAACGCCCGCCCACTGACGAACGAATGTTCATTCACGGTTTAGGCGGCCTCACTTCCTTCATGGCACGGGAAGGCATTGAAGATTTTGGCGAAGGACTGGGTGAATTTTTACATCAAGCTAAGCATTTTCACGACACGAGAAACGAAAAATTCCATAGCTACATCCAACGCAAAATCAAAGCCAAAGGCAGAAAATATAACACCATCAATAATCGCGCCAATCTCCCGGAAATTCTTCGCGAAACACAAGAACAAGCAAAAATCTATCAACGTGAGAGCGATGGCGAATGAAAACACTCAACCTGGAAGAAGCTGCTCAATTCCTGAAGCTGCATCCTGAAGAAGTGCGCCGCCGTGTCAAGGCTGGCATCATCCCTGGAGCAAAATTAGGCAAGCGATGGGCATTTATTGACGATGATCTTGCTGCTTATATGCGCTTGTTATATCCTACTCCCCGGCAAGCGTTGCAAGTGGGACATAGGGAGAAAACATTATGTCACTCTTTAAACGTGGAAAAACATGGTGGATTAGCTTCACCACACCAAGCGGCGAGCGTGTTAGACGCTCTGCTGCAACAGAAGACCGAATCCAGGCGCAAGAACTCCACGACAAACTGAAAGCGGAATCGTGGCGGGTTGCCAAATTAGGTGAGAAGCCGAAACGCACTTGGGATGAAGCGGCCTATAAATGGCTGATGGAAACGCAGCATAAAAAGACCCATCATGATGATGTGGCCAAAATTAGCTGGCTCCAACAGTTTTTTAGAGGCAAGTATCTTGATGAACTCACGCGAGATGTCATCGCAAGAATAGGCGAATTAAAGCTTAAGGAAACGAGTTTTGCTACGGCTAATCGTTTGCTGGCGCTCATTCGCTCTATCCTGCGACGAGCTGCCCTAGATTGGGAATGGATCGACAAGCCGCCTGTGATCAAGCTATACCGTGAAGCAAAGCGGCGTGTGCGTTACCTGAATCCAGTGCAAGCAAATTTGCTGATGCAGGAATTGCCGGAACATCTGGCGGATATCGTCAAATTCTCGCTGGCAACAGGTTTGAGGCGGTCGAATGTAACCAAACTGGAATGGTCGCAAGTGGATTTGCAACGTAATGTGGCATGGATACATGGCGATCAGGCCAAAGCAGGAAAACCGATTCACGTTACGCTCAATGCCACGGCTATAGCAGTATTAACCAAACAGCTCGGCAAGCATCCTAAGTCAGTATTCAGCTACCAGGGCAAACCGATCACTCAAGTTAATACAAAAGCCTGGTATAAAGCGTTAAAACGTGCAGGTATTGAGGATTTTCGCTGGCATGATTTGCGGCATACCTGGGCTAGTTGGTTAGCCCAAAATGGCGTGCCGCTTAATGTCATCCAGGAAATGGGCGCTTGGGAATCTGCTGAGATGGTGAGGCGTTATGCTCACCTTGCACCTGAGCAATTTTCTCAGCATGCGCGTGTCGTGGATGATGTGCTGAATAGCACAAATTTGGCACAATCGAAGTAAAAAGGGATCAGTAGTTGCGCTAAGTTGTTGATTTTTGGTGCTGTTGAGAGGAGTCGAACCTCCGACCTACTGATTACGAATCAGATGAATTCAAGCGTAGGTTCCAATCTGCATTTGGCCACATCAGTTTCAACGTGTTCAGCATCAGCGTATAAATAGTCCAATTTTTCACCCTGACGGTTCTATTCACATCATTGATGCATTCCGATTTGCTCTTGATGAACTTTTTCATGCTGAACAACTACCATAGTTAGTCGCTGCCAGCATAGTTAGTCGCTGCCAGGTTAGGTAAGATCAATACTGGCTAAGAAATTCCTGCTGACGGAACTCCAGTACTGGTATGGTCTGTCGGCAAACATCTATTTTACGACACTTCCGCAACGCTTGGTAAAAGCAACCACTTGGCCTGGGTAAAAATACGCGGAAAATATTGTCGCCATACAATACTGTACGGGAATCTATTTTTGATGGTTATCCGCCTATGCTGGTTGGCTACATGGGTGTGTCTCGGATATCGACCAGCAGAACACGAACTTACAGCGCGATGTGCTGGTCATGTGAAAGCTCGACCTGGTCGTCCGTTCGCTGTCGCACCTGCTCGCCATCGTAAACTCGCTCAAGAACAAACAAGTGGCGTTTCTCTCACTGATAGAAGGCATGGACACTATCACCGTATCGGGTGAGTTGTTGTTCCACGTGTTCGGCGTGCTTGTGCAATACGAGAATGCTCTGATTTAGGAGCGGGTTGTAGTGGGCTTGTCCGCTGCTAGGAGGCGTGGCCGGGTCGGTGGGCGATCACCAGCGAGAAGCTGGACGCCATCATCACTGCTCTGGACGGTAGCATGTCCAAGGCGATCGTGTGTCGCAACTTGAGTGTCAAGCGCACCGCCTTGATCTGTCCTGATCGAAATGGCGGCTGGTAACACGAGCGTTGGATCACCCACAGTAAGCGGAATATTTATTTCATGTTTACCCTAAATCGTTCCTCAAGCCAATCTGCCCACTTTGCTGCCTTAACCATCAGATCAGCCCGATAAATCGCGTTATATTTTGGAGTACGCGAATGGTAGTTTGCTACCTTAGTCCAGATATCACCCTGGTCTTTCTGGATATGCTGGCGAATACGCCAAGCAGCCAGATTGTAGGCATAACAGCCTGGCATGGAAACATCTTCAGCGGTAATGCCGTACTTTCCAAGATCACGAAGATAATTGGTATTGAATTGCATGGCACCGACATCATACGTTCCATTTGCATTCCGTACCCATTGATGAGGCTTTCCTCCTTCTTTCTCAGCAACCGCTAACAGAATATTGACCGGTATCTGATACTTAATAGCAGCAGTAATAGTACACACCACTCGTTCCTGGTGATAGGCTGGCAGATCTGACACCGGCATACTAAAGAATTATGCGTCCGTATGCGGCATTGATTGCGGTCGGCCAGCTACCAGCAGTACCGCACTGACCAAGAAATGCACCACGTGCCTTGAAAGTTTTATTTAAACTAATTCCGCCTTTCAGGTTAAATTTGATGATACTAAAATAATCATTTACAGCACCTGAGCAACCACTCACTGTGCCAGCGCCTTGCAGCATCCCTGCCATGCACAAGACGGTCGTGCAGGGATCTTTCGCATGGACAGGTTGAACAAATATCAGAAATGATAGAAACACTATCACTACCATTCTTATCATGGTGCTTTCCTTCTGAGTTTTACTTTAATTTCTTGAATGGCCTGGGTATATCGTTCGATGTATTTCTGTTTGCAGTAAACTGCGCTGTCTCGGTTTCACTCATGGTTGAAGCTTTCATCGCCTCAGCAATAGTTGCATTGTTCATGGGATTATTTTTCATGTGAGAAAACCCATACTGTGCCGCAGCATAGGCCATGCCTCCAGCAGTCATAGAAGACCCCATTGCGCCAACTGAACTACCAATACTGGAAGCTATACCAGCACTGCCACCGGTAATGATTCCCGCAAGGAGAGCCGGGATCTTTGATGAGAGCATGAGTATTGCGATGGCCAGTATCGTCATCACAGCCAGTTCCTCGTACTTGATCAAGGCTGACGACATTTTCTGGAATGAGTTGGTAAGAATATCACTGCCGATAGCTACAATCAGAATCATGCCAAGAAGTTGCACCCCGATAGCCAGAACCGTCTTGAAATACTGAATAGCTATATCCGATGTCCAACGTGCGCCGCCAAAGCCAAGAAAAAATATTCCGGCATATAAAAGAATCCAGCTAGCAATCAACAAAAGCATCATGTTGACAGCGATCACGGTTAATATGATGAGGATAATCAGCGTCATCAACAAAAGGATGGCGCTATCAACAGGTTGCCACATTGTTATAGCATCAACAGCTCGGATCAGCAGTTGATACCCGATATCCATGATATTTGATGGTTGAGCGCCTACTGAACCTGATGCAGTTTTCCCAAGTGCCTCCATTGAGGTAATCAGCGATACTGCAATATTTTGACCGGTAACTGCATTGGTGAGGAACCAGAAATAAAGGCCAGTAAAAATGATAAAGCGTGTGAACTCAGCAAAAAACTCGCCGATATCTGCCTTACGCAATAACATCATGCCAAACGTCCAAACCATCGAGATTAGCACCAGCACCCAGAACAATCTTTCGGCGGCAGCTTGTATAACTGTCCTCCACGAATTGGCCTGGTCGTAAAATCGTTTGACGACTTCATCTAGTACCTTGCTGCCTGTGGCGGGATCAACATAGCTTAATTCTGCGGTAGCCAGCGTCGGAGTTAACAAAATACCGATCAAAAGGATCAATAATGAGATTCTTACTCGCATGGTATTAGCCATCTTATTGGCTACTGACTATTGATTCTTGCCTGTTTCTACTTCTTCGTTTCATCGTTATCCAATACGTCCCCTACATTCCATGTTCTACTTGGTGGTAAATCCGACAGGTTAGTAGATTTTTTATTGTCCCCTTGTTGCTCTCTCATCTGCAGCCCTTCTTTTGTCGCGTCACCACATCCAGATAGAGCTAGCAGCAAGATTACTGAGGCGACTAATAAATTTCTTTTATTCATAATATTCTCCGTAAATTTGTAATAACGATGTTATCTAATAGCATCCCCTACATTCCATGTTCTACTTGGCGGGAGACTCCCAGGACTAAGTCGTTTCGCAGCTGCTTCGTGTGCTGCCATCCATCTGGCTTCCTGGTCAGCAATTGCCTGGTTGCGTGTATTGATGGCATTGTGTTGCGCAATAAACATGGCGCGTAATTGTAAAAGCTGGTTTGCCTGCTGCCCTGCCAGTTGATTTGCGTATTGAATCGCCTGCATTTGTCCGACCGCACTTTCTGCTTTCGTCTGTAATTGCTCCAAATGCATCGCATCCGTGACAATACTATCCTGTTGCTGATCCAGTCCGCGAAACATGGCGTCATTGGCGCGTTTCTGAGCATCCGCGCCGACAATCTCGCCTTCCCTCAGCAGTTTCCATTCTGTTTGTGAACAGTTACCGGCAATCAGGCAAGGCGAATTTCTATAGTAGTCCATGTTTTTGTACCTGCTCAGATAGTTATCTAAGCCGCCTAGCTGATCTTTGTAATATCTGAGCGTGTTAATAGAGGCCATTAGATTATTCATCGTCCTCTGCGCATCACTCCAGATATAAAGAGAGGGCGAGAGGGTGTTACGAATCATGTTTTCATACTGTTGCAATTGTGTTTGATATTGCTGTATCTGTCTTAGAGTCTGACTCACATTCTCGACGGCTGAAATAGTAGATTGGTAAACGTTAGCTGCATCTATCACCGGAATCCCTCCCGCAAGTGTTTGCGGGATTGCACCAGATCTAAACAAAACAACCAGCGTTACTAAGCTTATGGCAAGTGTTTTACTGTTGAACATAATGCATTCTTTGCGAAGTCTTAATAATTAAATGCTTCGTAAGGTTTTGTAAATGTCATATCTTTGGTCGCAATAACATTGAATCGGTAACCTGGTCGGATTTCAAGCGTTGGGGAAGTATTCAGATTCTTTCTGATAAGCTGTGCAATGGTCTGTCCGAGTTGTATGCCGATGGATTGGCTCATGATGCTACTAGCGGACTGCCGGCCAAATGCGCCGCCTGCATCGCGCTGACTTAGGGAAATACCCGCCACTATTGCAGAAAGCAGCACGGATGATCCAAACAACCGTAAATAATGATTATTGACCTTATCATTGAAACCTGCATACCCAGCCCCATCAGCACCAGGCATTGCGCCAATATCCAACGCCCTGCCATCAGGAAATATAATCCGCTGCCAGGCGACCAGAATACGCGCCTGACCATAGATGACATCACTTGAATAACTGCCCACCAGCTTCGCGCCCTGTGGGATTAACTTCCATTTGCCAATGGGCGTATCGTAAACATCCTGGCTCACCTGTGCCATGATCTGGCCTGGTAAATCAGAATTGATGCCAGAAATCAGCAATGCAGGGATGACAGATCCAGTTTGTATGACAAAAGGGGAGCTGGGACTCTCAAGCTTACTGTTTAGCTGCCAGCGATCGACCTGATCAACTGCGTCAAAGCGTGCATAATCATTTCTTATGTCAGGTGTGTTGCCGCTGCTGCCGCCTAATACGTCAGTGGTTATTTCATCATGGGAAGGATTCCCTCCTCCGACAATTCCACTTCTTTCCAACTGCTTCAAGCGCTCTAAATAGGCGGTTGAAGGATCGTTGCTGATTTCAGCATTTGCTCGCTGGCGAGCCAAAGCAATACGCGCCAGTGTATCTTCTCGCATAGGCATATTTATCATGGGAGAACCCGCGCTACGCGGGGCAACATTATTGACCGTTGTACCCGCTTTGACCGCTTCCATAAACTGCTGCTGCTTGACCATACGGATGCGTTCCAGGTCATCAGAATGCATCCGCCCTGGCTCTGCATAGTCACCGCTACGCGGAGGCAGCGGTGGGCTATCCAAGTTATCTACCCTCTCAGGACGCACTATTTCTATTACGGGTTGCTCCAGCACAGCCACCCCAGATGGAGGTATTTCTGGCGGAATAATGCCGTCTCGAATGTTGTGTGTCAGCATATTTACAAACGAATCATTGCTTTGCGCCTTGCTTCGATCATCCTTTGTTTCCACCTCGGCTTGCTGGTTAGCTCGGTTTATCACGGCGACGATCATCATGATCAGAAAAACAATCATGATGCCGACGACAATATAGATCGGCAGGTTATTGACGCGCCGTACGCCTACTGTATTCGGTGATGCATCAGGCATCATTTCGGGGTTAGTGAATGCTCCCATTCTCGCTTTTCCTATTGCTGACGCACCCAGTGACCGGCTGGGTGAATTACATTATCTTTTCTCAAATAGGCTCTGGATAATCTATGATCATCCGCGATGATCGAAATACGGAAAAGCTCATGGTGACGATCCAGAATATAGGCAAGCGAGGTTCCGCTATTAGGAATGCTGGCGGATGCGACTGAAGGCTTGTGCTCTTGGATAGCGTATCCCTCATGGCGCAGGGTTTCAACCAATCCTCTGCCGAACCCATCGCGCACTTCATACTTTAGATTAAAGTTTGTGCTGGCCGGCGGGTATAGCTGTACTAATTGGCGTACCACATCCTGCACAATAGTTTGGCTATCAGTATCAGACAAGTCTTCTGCATGAGTCCCATAGGGCGTAGTCACGCATCCGGCGACGACACACAACGATAAAAGCGCCATCAACCATTTTAATCGTTCCATTATGGATTCCCCCGCGTAATCGTCACCCGGTCCTGGCTATTACCTACTCCTGCAATCAGAATGGCCTTGTCGAAGATGGAATCAACAATGTAACGATCTCCCTGCATCCGGTAATTTACCATCACGGTTTCTTCGTCCCGGAAAATATCACCGTCTTTGCGGACAATTAGTAGTGTGGGGGCTTCCTGCTGGCTGATCGTCCCAGGCATTTGAATGATGGTTTTCACACCATTGTTATAGACCCGCAGCGGTTTCCAGGAAGCCTTACCTGCCACCGTATAGGAGAAATCCAGATCATTCAGATATTCTCCTGTTTCCGGGATCGTTCGCATGTTCTTAACGATTTGTTCCTGTTCTTTCCTTACTTTAAGTGCTTGCCATTTGGCATCTATATCGCCCTGGTAGATGAAACTGATGCGTGGCATAAATTCTTTCCTATGGGAGCGCAACCGCAGGTGATAAGTACGGCGGTCAGTCGTCACAATCAGAGTGGTCTCTAATCCCACATCCATGGGTTTAATGATGATGTGCTGCGTCTCGGTTGCGCCCGAACCAGTAATAGCCGGTTCAATCAGCCATCGCGCCTGATCACCGATATGGATGGAGTTGACCTGTTCAGCCTGCTGCAACTCGATGTCACACACCTGGAGGACCGCGCAAACGATGCTCGGCTGTTGTGCGCCATACAAAAATCTGACTGATCCATCCTGACCCGCAACAGGGGATATACCACCTTGGTTAGCCTGCCATCTTCTGGCAATTTCCAGCCCCGCCTTTTCCTGGGCATTCAGTCTCGGATTGTCCTTAGAAAAATAAGATTCAGGTATCTCATCGGCCAGAACGAATGACGCAATAAACCATAATAAAATAAATGAATATTTCATATTGTTTCCCTCTACGATTTTCTTGACCAGGAATAATCTGCAATATAGATACCGAGTGGGTTTCTGCGAATCTGATCCTCTGTCACGTTGTAATGGGTGGCCACATAGATTCTCAGCAACGCTCGCATCTGGAATACTTCCTTGGTGGTACCACGGTTCCGGTCATAGACCGTTTCTTGCCAATCCACCTGCCAAGTTTCCTGGCTCTGCGGAATGACAGAAATAATCTCGATGCTCGCCGTCTCGGTACCAGCACGCTTAAATGGGCTGGAGGCCTCTGTTCCATTTAGCCATTCATTAGTTTTGGTAAAAGCAGGATCATGATTGGATAGCATGGCATAGGCGCGATAAATGGCTTTACGCTGTAGCGCCGTATCCGGTGTAACCATGCGCAAATCATTGATAAATGACGCTACCGCTGCATGAATGACTCTTTCATCGGCAACCGCAGCAACATCAGCGCGCGTTACGGCAACCGCTTCACCGAGCTTATCCACCTGCACAATATAGGGCACAAATTTGGATTGACTGCCGATATAAATAATGCCACCGACACTGGCCAGGCAGATCATCAACGAGAGGATAGCCAGCAATTGCCACATGGCGCGGGAAGTTTCCACGGAACGCAGATAATCGTTCCAGGTACGCCTGGCCGAGAGATAGGGACTCTCGTTTTCGCCCTCCCGTCTGCCCCCTTCCATGAATTCCTGCTGGCTGCGCTGGGTGCCGAGTTTACGGAACAAATTATTTAGCGAGGATCTCATGTAGCTTTTCCTTGATAAAGCGGAGGAAGTCCCTTGATAGCCAACCACTGATCAATCCATCCCTCCCCATATCGGGCAATCAAGTCTCTGATGGTAGCGATGGATTCCTTATCGGATGCGCCTACGAAAGCCAATGCAATCGGGCCAAGAGCGAGGTCATAAAGCCTTCGTCCATACTCAGATACATAGTAATACTGGCGCTTGGGTTCAGCGGTTGCCAGAATATCAATCTGACGGTCGTTAAGACCAAGGCGGCGATAAAGGGCGGCAGTGTCCTCGTCGCGCGCAAAAACGTTGGGTAAAAACAGTTTCGTCGAGGTTGATTCGACCATTACATCCAGAATGCCGCTGTTGACGGCATCCGATAGATTTTGTGTGGCCATCAGCACCAGGCAGTTGGCTTTTCTCAATACCTTCAACCATTCCCGGATTTTGGCACGAAACACGGGGTGCCCGAGCATAATCCAGGCTTCATCCAGGATAATGGCTGCTGGTTGTCCGCGCAGATCACGTTCGATACGGCGGAACAAATAAAGCAGCACCGGCAAGGCATACTGATCGCCGAGGTTCATCAGTTCTTCAATTTCAAAAACAGTAAAGTCAGACAGCGATAATCCGTCATGTTCAGCGTCGAGCAAATGCCCCATCGCGCCATCAATAGTGTATTGCGTCAACGCCTCACGAATAGTAGTATCCTGAATCGTGATCAGGAATTCTGATAATGTCCTGGCACCACTGGCATACATGTTGTTCAGCGCAAGATTAATTTCGTTGCGTTGACTCGGCGTGATGTCAATATGGTTCAACTCGATGAGGGTACACAGCCATTCGAGCGCCCACGCCCGATCACTTTTGGTCTCCAAAAATTGCAACGGACAGAAGGCCAATGAATCACTGTCACCCGCAATCATGAAATGCTTACCGCCAACCGCCTTGGCCATGGGATACATGGACAGGCCTTTGTCAAATACATAAATCGCCATATTCTTATAGCGGCGTAGCTGTGCCGCAATCATCGCGAGATGAGTCGATTTTCCGGCACCTGTCGGGCCGAACATCAAAGTGTGGCCGATATCCCGTACATGCAGGTTGAGGCGGAAGGGGGTCGCGCCTTGGGTAATGCAGTGCATAAGTGGCGGTGAATTGGGGGGATACATCGGACAAGGTGCTTGGTCTATGCCTGTCCATAAGGTGTTACCAGGTAATAGATCGGCGAGATTCATCGTGTTGATTAAAGGCCGTCTTACATTTTCTACGCCATGTCCTGGTAGACTGCCCAAATAGGCATCTACGGTGTTGATGGTTTCAACACGGGCGGCAAACCCCAGATGGTTGATGGCTTTTTCTACTTGGCGGGCGGTTGTTTCCAGCCTCTCCCTGCTTTCATCCATTAATACTACTACACTGGTGTAAAAGCCTTGCCCGACAACTCCGCTATTGGTTTCTGCAATGGCTGCTTGTGCGTCTTCAACCATTGAGAGTGCATCAGCATCGATCACATGGCTGTTCAGATTGAATACCTGGTCAAAGAATCCCCTTATTTTTTGCTTCCATTTACTACGGAATTTCTCAAGATAAGTCACGGCCTCATGTGGATCGAGGAAAATAAACCGAGTTGACCAACGATAGACGCTTGGCAGCTCTGTCAGAATATTGAGCATTCCTGGTGTGGATTCCATGGGGAACCCTTCAATAGCGACTACCTGAATATAGTGTCGTCCGATTTTAGGGATAACCCCAGTCCACAATTCCTGTCCGCCCAACAATGTATCCAGATACACTGGATTCCTGGGCAGAACAACCGGATGATCCATGCCAGTGATGCAAAATTGCAGCCATTGCAGAAACTCATCCTGGGTGACAAAGGTATTATCTTCTGTCAGCACCTTGTTCCCTTTCAAGCGCGACAACTTTAGAACTGAGGACAATTGCGTTTCAATACTCAGGCACTGATTCTGAAAATATTTGAGTAGATTCAGCGTGCGCCCTTTTTGGTCAGTGGGCGCTTCGTCATCATCAAACATCAGTTCAACAAACTTACGTTGCGCCAGAATCGGCGGCAAATAAGTCACGACCAGTATGAAATGGCTTTCGTAAAGGGTGCCGATGCTTTCAAATAATGCCCTTCTCTCGGCATCAATGGCGGCTGATACCGGATCAGGAAAACTCGACAGCTCCTTAACCGGGTAACCTTCGGCAGGCCTGCGTACAGCATCGACATGAATCATCCAGCCAGAACCAAGACGAGCAAGTGCCTGATTGATGCGCAAGGAGGTAAATTCGCGTTCTTCCTCCGTGCTGCTCGCGGTATCATTCCCTTGGTAAACCCAGGCGGCCATCAGGGAACCGTCCTTCCCCAGAATCACGCCATCCTCTACCACTGCAGCATAAATCAGCAGATCAGAGAGACCCGGTTCATTACCGCGATGGTGGGTTAATGCTGTCTTCGACCCGAGAGCGCGTATTCTTGCAAACAGCAGCAACAGCAGTAGGACACCCAGGCAGGCCTGTAATACTACCAGACTGGCAATCATCGATATTGCCCCGCCTGAATAGTGGAATTCACGCGAAACGGTGTACTTCTGACTGCATAGTATTTCCGGTACCGTCGATGCCGCAGATAAACTTGTCGCAGTTGCGGGTCATCTTTTGCCATTAAACGCAAAGCGAACAAGGTAAACACCCACAGGACAATTCCGTAAGCCAGCGCTTTCCAATTGTGCGCGGAGAACACCAGCGTGAAAGCTAACAGACCAGAAAACATCACCAATTCGCGATCGCCCCCCATAAACAGGTTCGGTCTGTTTCCTGCTCGTCTGATTGGAATTCTGCGAAGCGCCATGGCTATACAAGCGCCTTGTTCCCTATGGGGGTTGCGTGCAGAGCGTTGAGGTCGAATGAAGCAATCACTGCGCCTTGGAACAGATTCGTCATGATGTTCTGGGCACCGACCAGCAACGCCATGACCAGCACGATAAAAATCAATGTACGGAAAAAGGCGTTGAGTTCCCCTCCAAAAATTAGCACAGCGCCCGCCACCACAATTCCTATCAGGGAGAAAGTAAACGCAACGGGTCCTGTCACGGAGTTCCTTAAGTTGACCAGCCAGCTTTCATAAGGCAGCGCCCCACCGGTACCTACTGACGCAAACGTATTTTCTGGCAACATCAGAATCGATGCTACAACAAAGAATGAAAAACAAAGGACGAAGGGGTTGGTAACGCGCATTGCACACTCCTGATTTATTGTTTTTTAAATAAATAATTACCATTTTTGAAACCTGATACCTCGATAATCTCTTGGACACGGCGGGCTTGACCATCTGGGGTGCGCGATATATGCACGATCAGATGCACGACTTCAGCAATCAGAGGTTCAATTTCCTTGGGTGCGGAGCTATTCCGGCTTATCAGTGATTTAAGTCGGGCCAGACCGGATAAGGCGTTATTCGCGTGCAGTGTCGCGGTCCCACCTTCATGTCCTGTATTCCATGCGTCCAGCAAATCCAGCGCTTCTTCACCGCGCACTTCTCCTACCAGAATTCGATCTGGCCGCATACGCAGAGTAGTTCTGAGAAGCCGGGTCATGGATACATCGAGGGTGGTGTGGTACTGAACAAAGTTTTCGGCACTACATTGAATTTCGCTGGTATCTTCGATGATAAAAATCCGCTCGGTGGGATTGCACATCACCATTTCGTTGATAATGGCGTTAACCAGGGTGGTTTTTCCTGATCCGGTGCCACCAATCACGAGGATGTTACGATGAGCGACGATGGCAGCTTTAAGCGTCATTTTCTGCGCAAGGGTCATCATGCCCCTCTCCACATACTCATCCATCGTAAAGATAGAAACCGCTTTTTTGCGAATCGCAAATGTCGGTGAAGGAACAACGGGGGGGAGCTGGCCTGCAAAACGCGATCCATCGAGTGGAAGCTCTCCTTCGATGATGGGGTTATCTTTCGTTATTTCCTTTCCATGATAGCCCGCAACCGTTTTTATGATAGCTTCAGCTTGACTGGGCTGAAGGATGCCAATACACACCATTTGTTCGCCCAGTTTTTCCTGCCAAACCTTGCCATCGGGATTCAGCATGATTTCGACCGTGGCAGGATCAAATAATGGACCTACCAGCAAGACTCCCATGTCGCGCTCCAGCTTACGTCGTGCGCGCTCTTTGATTGTCGTAGCAAAGTTGTCCGTTTCGTGCATATATCGTTCCGCAAGAGGTGGTTTCGTGGGACGAAACGATATAATGAAACGTGAGCTTTAGCAACTACTTTTTATTCTTTGTTGCTTTGTTTCTTTTGTTGATGATTTCCCTGTTGGTAGCATCCCATTGTTTGACTTGGAATGCCTGGTACTCATTCAACACTGCACATAGTCTCTGATACCCATCTGGTAGGCTTTGCTGGTACTTACCCTCTGTAAGTTTCTTCAGATCTTCAATACTTAGATCGGTGGTGTCTAAAAGAACAGGCAGAGGGGTATCCAGCGCTTCTGCAATGGCTTCGATAATTCTAAGGGATGGGTTTGCCTTGTCATGGGTAAGATCAGACAGAAACGAGACAGAGATGCCAGCTTTTATAGCTAATTCTTTTTTGGTGATATTTTGTTCCTGCAGTATACGCAGAATATTTGTCAAAAGGATTTGGTTATACACATTTTAACTCTTGTGCTTAATGCTTATATGACGCTAGGTTAGCCGCTAACTTATTCTGATTAAAAGACACGATATATTGTAATAATGCTGTTTATCCGTGAGTGTCAGGTATAAAAATGATTAAACCTTGCTACTTGTTAAAATATTCCATTTGGCATATTTTGTTAAGTGTATCATTTGGCATATTTTGTTCTGACTGTTAACCGCAATAGGATTCATTTCCTCGCTTACCTATTATATTTGATTTTTACTGGCGGGAATGCTATTGATTTTCCTTATTGGGGCCATATTAATCTTATTAGGTAGAGGTTAATGTCACGATACACTGAATGGCTTAATGTTTTTCTTGATTTATACGATAGTTCCCTTTGGAGGTGTTTATTTTGTGGGCTATTTCAAGCCGAAGAAGCGTCCTAACAATGACCATAACAACATCAATACTATCTCAGCAAGCATGAGTAAACAGACTGATTCAGACATCATCATATCCCTTATAGAGTGCTAGAAGAGATCTCACATGCCAGAAGCATCTTGATAATCACCGCCTAATAGAAACAGGATAATTACGGTAAAGAACAAATATGGTCACTCAAAGGGAAAGCAAATTCACCTCGGGGGCAGAACACGCTGGCAATCTTTCGCAACACCATAATGTACCGGGCGCGAAAGAAATAGAACTAGATCTAATTGATGAAGACCCCAATCAACCAAGAACAGAGTTTGATGAATCCACATTAAAGGAATTAGCGGACACCATCAAATTACGCGGTGTAAAAACCCCTATCTCCGTACGCGTTAACCCAAAAAACAGCGAACGTTTTATTATCAATCATGGGGCAAGACGTGTTCGCGCAAGCAAGCTTGCCGGAAAGACAACCATTCCTGCTTTCATTGACCCGGATTATAACGAAGAAGATCAGGTGATTGAGAACCTGCACCGGGATAATTTAACGGCACGAGAAATTGCTGATTTCATTGGACGGCAACTTGCAAGAGGCAAAACGCATAAAGTGATTGCCCAAACTATTGGCAAATCCCGCCCTTTTGTGACCATGCACGCCGCTTTGCTGGACTTACCAGCACCCGTGGCAGATGTATTCAATAGTGGGCGATGCCGTGATGTCACGCTGATCGTTGATTTGGTGAGGGCATTCCACACCAATGAAGAAGCCACCAGTCGGTGGTTGGCGGATGAAAGTCAAGAAATAAACAGAGAATCGGTAAGAACATTGCGTAACTTCCTCGATCACAAAAAGATCGAGATAGAATCACGCACTCGTGAGCCGGATTTCATGACATTTGATAAGCCAGACATTGAATCGGCAAACTCTGTTGATTCAATGTCTGATGCCAAGGTGGCGAGCGATAAAGCGATTGAGGATGTTATCCCGGAAAAGCTCCTTGATCAGGTTTATTCCGAAATTCGGACACACAGAAAACCTACCCTGGAAATCATAGCTAAACTTAAAGCGCAGGAAAAGAAACTCATCAAAGATCACTTATTTGCATTCTATACGCTGGGAGAAAACAGCCATAATGTGGAAAAATTCATTATCAATGCTCTCATTGATCGGCGATTCTCAGGTAAGGGCTCTGGTGCTTTTCACTTAATAGCATTCTTGCATGGCGCAAGCAAAAGGAAATTTGATATCTCCGATATCATAGATAGCATTGGAAGCAGCAACCGATAGATGAGTATATATCCAGTGTCATCCAGTTTGCGAGATTTTAATACATGAAGCAACGTATTCTTGTAATGAACAAGCAACAGTTAGTTCAAACGCTACGCGGCACCGAATGGAAAACAGATAAAGTTGATAAAGCAGAGGATCTTAAAGCTGGCATATACAACATCTATCTAGCGGTAGATGCAGATAAAAACAAGACTTATAACGGTCTGGTTGTCTACGCAGACAAAGATGCGTTATACCTAAAAACAGAAACAGGTTTTGTTAAATATAGCCGGGACAAGCTGGATTTATTACCGCCCATCGGCAGTAATGTAAGCATTAACTATGAAAACGATAAAATCAGAGTCAACCAGGTAGCCGCAAAAGTTAAGCGTAAATTATCGATCTAGAACAACCCAAAGCAAAGGGAATCACTGGGATTATTTTTATCTTCAGTACAGGGAATCCCTTAGGGTCTGTTGACATTTCACACGGGTAGCCACAGATACCCGCATGCCATGGCAACCATACTTTCATAATTTCTCT
>NZ_JAWJYP010000018.1:0-73163 GCF_033063275.1 Nitrosomonas sp. Is37
GGCGTCGCTTTGCTACGATCCAGATTCAATGCCTTGTACGTCTCATCCGGTACTGTCGATAGGTTCGCATGCAATACTCCAGCAAACATTACCCCACAGGCTATTGCTAGCCCCTTCAGCCATTTCCTGGCATTCATTCCTCTCTCCTTCTTATCTTATGTATGTTGTTATCCCATTCATGCCCATCTAAAAACAGCTATCTATTCCTCCCGATAGCTTGAGCATAAAACCAATACTAACTAATACTTCTTTTCTTCTTTGTTCGCAACCTCCAAGCCTACTTTCTTAACCATAACTATGTCAAGGATTTTGAGATATGAATTATTCTTCTTGTGTAATACTAATTAAGAATAAATTTCATACTTTGGAAGACACGACCAGCATTTTGTTATTGATTAAGATTCAATAGCTAAACTATCAGCTACATTAAACTGATGAATTAATTTACCAGTTTGCATACGCACATCTAAAATCGACTATTTCCTTGCTGAATACACATAAAAGTCAATATCTCTGATTAAATGCTATTTTAAGGAAAGGTCATTATTAACAACTATAGATTCACTCTCTGTTTCTTCTGCAACTTTTTCAGGTAAATTAGTGCTTATACCAGCAATTGATTGTAGCTTTTGCTTTTTACGGATATTGTGAAACGATAGCCCTGTTCCCGCAGGAATTAATCTTCCTACAATAACATTTTCTTTTAATCCGCGCAGATCGTCTCTTTTTCCCATAATTGCCGCCTCTGTAAGAACACGGGTTGTCTCTTGGAAGGAAGCAGCAGAGATAAACGAGTCAGTTGAGAGCGATGCTTTAGTAATGCCAAGTAACATATATTCGTATGTTGCAGAAATTTTATTTTCAGCAAGCAGTTTCTCATTCTCCGCTAGCACATCTGCACGTTCTACTTGTTCACCAGGAATGAAAGATGAATCGCCTGCATCAATGATTTGTACACGACGCAACATCTGACGGACGATCACTTCAATATGTTTATCATTTATCTTTACACCCTGTAGACGGTAAACATCTTGTACTTCGTCAGTAATATACCGTGCTAATGCCTCCACTCCCTGAAGACGTAATATATCTTGTGGCTCAGCAGGTCCATCAACAATTGTCTCACCTTTATTTACGACCTGGCCATCATGAGCCATAACATGCTTATCCTTTGGAATTAGATATTCATGTGCAATATTATCGAGATCGGTAATGACGAGACGTTGTTTTCCTTTAGTATCTTTACCAAAAGATACCGTTCCGGTAACTTCCGCTAATAAGCCTGCATCCTTAGGTGATCTAGCTTCAAATAATTCAGCCACACGCGGCAAACCACCCGTAATATCACGTGTTTTTGAAGTTTCCTGCGGAATACGAGCTAATACCTCCCCAACACTAACCTGCTGCCCATCACGGACAGAAATGATAGATCCAATTTGAAAAGTGATACTAACTGGCAATTCACTACCCGCGATCTTAATCTCTCTTTCTTCTTCATCCAAAAATTTAACCAATGGACGCAGCCCCTTAGTTTGTGTAGCACCACGACGCTTTGGATCTATTACAACGAGTGTGGATAAGCCTGTTATATCATCAATTTGTTTTGCTACTGTTACACCTTCTTCAACATTCTCAAAGCGCACCTTACCACTATATTCTGCGATGATAGGACGCGTATGGGGATCCCATGTTGTCAACACTTTGCCCACTTTTACTACTTCACCATCATGCACTAGCAATGTTGCGCCATAAGGCACTTTATGGCGTTCGCGCTCACGCCCGTTTTCATCATACACGGCTACTTCTCCACTGCGAGAGATGGCTATCAATTCGCCGCGAGCGTTTTTTACATATCGCATCGTAGGAGAATAATGAATCACACCATTCGATTTACTCTCAACCTGACTCACCACTACTGTTCTAGAAGCAGCGCCCCCAATATGGAATGTTCGCATGGTCAACTGTGTCCCAGGTTCGCCAATGGATTGCGCAGCAATGACACCTACTGCCTCACCAACATTTACTGCTGTCCCCCGGCCTAAATCGCGTCCATAACACATAGCGCATAGTCCATACCGTGTTGCACACGTAAGCGGAGTACGCACTTTAACTTCATCAATCCCATATGATTCAATTTTTTCAACAGCGTCTTCATCAAGTAAAATGCCTGCAGGATAAATAATCTCCTGGTTTTCCGGATTAACTACGTCTTGCGCGGTTACTCGGCCAAGCATTCGTTCTCGTAACGCCTCAATAACCTCACCACCTTCAATCAGTGCTTTCATTACAACACCGTCATCTGTGCCGCAGTCCTCTTCGGTAATAACTAAATCCTGTGTAACATCCACCAAACGACGAGTAAGATAGCCAGAATTAGCTGTTTTTAATGCTGTATCAGCAAGTCCCTTACGCGCGCCATGGGTGGAAATAAAATATTGCAGTACATTCAGCCCTTCACGAAAATTAGCTGTAATAGGCGTCTCAATGATAGAACCGTCAGGCTTAGCCATCAATCCACGCATGCCCGAAAGTTGACGAATCTGCGCTGCTGAACCGCGCGCACCTGAATCGGCCATCATGTAAATTGAATTGAATGATTCCTGCATTACAGGATTACCATTCTCGCCTTGCCTCATCTTTCCTGTTAATGGATCATATACAGGTTCAACACTTAATTGATCCATCATCGCTTTAGCAACCTGATCGCCGGCACGCCCCCAGATATCCACTACTTTGTTATAGCGCTCGCCCTGGGTCACTAAGCCTGAAGTATATTGAGCCGCTATTTCCTGTACTTCCTTCTCCGCAGTTTTTATGATGTCATTTTTCTGAACAGGTGTAAGCAAATCATCCGCACAAATAGAGATGCCACCTCGCGTTGCATAGGAAAAACCCGAATACATGAGCTTATCTGCAAAAATAACTGCTTCACGTAATCCGCATAAACGAAAGCTCGCATTGATCAGCTTTGAAATTTCCTTTTTCTTGAGCACCTTATTGATCAGAGAAAAAGGAAGTCCATCTGGTAGGATTTCCGATAATAACGCACGACCTACAGTCGTTTCATAACGTGTTATTTTTTCTACTGGTTTGCCTTCTTCCTTCCTCTTTTCGGCTTCCTTTATTCTTACTACTATTTTGGCATTAAGCTCAACTACGTGATTTTCATACGCGCGTAACACTTCCGCGACATCCTGGAAAAGCATACCCTCACCCCGCGCATTGATCTTTTCCCTGGTCATATAGTACAACCCGAGCACGATGTCTTGCGAGGGTACGATAATAGGATCACCGTTAGCGGGAGACAAAATGTTATTAGTTGACATCATCAAGGTACGACATTCCATTTGCGCCTCAAGAGATAATGGAATATGTACAGCCATCTGGTCTCCATCAAAATCCGCATTAAAGGAAGCACAAACAAGAGGATGTAGCTGAATCGCCTTTCCTTCAATTAACACCGGCTCAAATGCCTGAATACCCAACCGGTGTAGTGTTGGCGCTCGATTTAACATTACCGGATGCTCACGGATAACTTCCTCCAGTATATCCCACACTACTGGACTCTCACTTTCTACCTCTCGCTTAGCTGCTTTAATGGTACTAGCAATACCCATAGTTTCCAGCTTGTTGAAAATAAATGGCTTGAACAATTCAAGAGCCATTTTTTTCGGTAAGCCACATTGATGCAACTTCAACTGAGGACCCACCACAATAACTGATCGTCCAGAATAATCGACGCGCTTACCCAGCAGATTCTGGCGGAATCGCCCTCCTTTGCCTTTAATCATATCCGCAAGTGACTTTAATGGCCGTTTATTGGCTCCTGTCATAGCTTTGCCACGACGCCCATTATCAAGAAGTGAGTCGACTGACTCTTGTAACATACGCTTTTCATTACGTACGATGATTTCTGGCGCTCGAAGCTCGAGCAAACGTTTCAACCGATTATTCCGGTTAATCACACGACGGTATAAATCATTTAAATCAGAGGTTGCGAAACGCCCTCCATCCAATGGCACAAGCGGTCTCAATTCTGGTGGCAGTACCGGCAATACCGTTAACACCATCCATTCTGGTTTCATACCTGATTTATTAAATGCTTCAAGTACTTTTAACCGTTTAGCTATTTTTTTTATCTTAGTTTCAGATCCTGTACTCTGCATTTCGCGACGGAGAGAATCAATTTCTGTAACGATATCCATTTTATTCAATAGATCTCGTATACCTTCTGCACCAATACCTGCAGAAAAATCATCTCCATATTCTTCTGTTCTATTGAGGTAGTCGTCTTCGGTCAACAACTGCCCGCGAACAAGCGGTGTCATGCCTGGCTCAGTTACTACATAAGCTTCAAAATAGAGCACACGCTCAATGTCCCGCAATGTCATGTCTAATACCAATCCCAGACGGGAAGGTAATGACTTCAGAAACCAGATATGCGCTACGGGAGATGCTAATTCAATATGCCCCATCCGCTCGCGCCGAACCTTGGATAAGGTCACTTCTACTCCACATTTTTCGCAAATCACGCCACGATGTTTTAACCGTTTATATTTTCCACACAAACATTCGTAGTCTTTTACTGGACCAAAAATCTTGGCGCAGAATAATCCATCCCTTTCTGGTTTAAAGGTACGATAGTTTATCGTTTCAGGTTTTTTTACTTCACCATATGACCAAGAACGTATTTTTTCTGGAGAGGAAAGACCAATTTTAATTGCATCAAACTCTTCTTTCTGAGTAACTTGTTTAAATAAATCAAGCAGCGCTTTCATCTGTCACTCCTAATAATCTATAGGTCGGCATAAAACATCTTCAACTAAGATTTCAATGTTGTTCCAAATCAACGTCCAACCCCAGAGATCGAATCTCCTTTACTAATACATTAAATGATTCTGGCATTCCCGCATCTATTTTGTGATCGCCCTTGACAATGCTTTCATATACTTTGGTACGTCCATTCACATCATCCGACTTAACGGTCAACATTTCCTGTAAAGTATAGGCAGCTCCATATGCTTCTAGCGCCCACACCTCCATTTCACCAAAACGTTGACCACCAAATTGAGCTTTACCACCAAGAGGTTGCTGCGTTACCAAGCTATAGGGACCTGTAGAACGAGCATGCATTTTGTCATCAACCAAGTGATGCAGCTTAAGCACATGCATATAGCCTACAGTAACAGGTCGATCGAAGGCAGCACCCGTTCTACCATCATAAAGTGTAACTTGTCCCGATCTTGGCAGACCAGCTAATTCAAGCATATCCTTTATTTCGGTTTCTGTAGCACCGTCAAAAACAGGCGTAGCAAAGGGTACGCCATCAACTAAATTTTTTGCGAGCTCTAGTACTTCTTCGTCATTTAAAGAAGCAATTTCTTCCCTCTTACCGCTATTATTATAGATTTTATCGAGAAATGCTCTAAGCTCGGTGATTTCTCTCTGCTCACGCAACATTTCATTAATCTTCTTACCCAGTCCTTTTGACGCCCATCCCAAATGAACCTCCAAAATCTGCCCTACATTCATACGCGACGGTACGCCCAAAGGATTCAATACGATATCAACAGGTGTACCATCGGCCATATAAGGCATGTCCTCTACAGGCACAATTCTTGAAATTACACCTTTATTTCCATGACGGCCGGCCATTTTGTCTCCTGGCTGCAAACGCCTCTTGACCGCAACATAAACTTTGACCATTTTCTGGACACCTGGCGGTAATTCATCCCCTTGCGTAAGCTTTTTTCTTTTTTCCTCAAAAGCAATATCAAACATTTTTTGCATTTGTGCCATGCTATCTTTTATCTGCTCTAGCTGTACGCTTGCATCCTCATCAGCCAAGCGGATATCAAACCAATAGTGAGGATCAATACTTTCCAGATATTCTTTCGTAATAAGCGTCCCCTTAGCGAGTTTCTTAGGACCACCGGTTGCGGCCTTGCCAATAAGTAAACGCTCTATGCGCGTAAATGCATCTGCCTCCACTATACGCATCTGATCACCTAGATCTTTTTTATAGCGAGACAATTCATCATCGATAATTTTCTTAGAACGCTTGTCCCGCTCTACCCCTTCCCGGGTAAATACTTGCACATCAATTACGGTTCCGGATATACCGGAAGGTACTCGCAAAGAAGTATCTTTAACATCAGAAGCCTTCTCACCAAAGATCGCTCGTAATAACTTCTCTTCTGGAGTTAACTGCGTTTCACCCTTTGGAGTAACTTTACCAACCAATACATCGCCTGCTTCAACTTCAGCACCGATATAAACAATCCCGGATTGATCCAAGCGCGCGAGTTGACGCTCAGATAAATTGGGAATATCAGCAGTAATTTCTTCTGTGCCAAGCTTAGTATCACGACTTACTACTGATAATTCCTCAATGTGAATGGAGGTAAAACGATCATCAGATACGACGTGCTCAGAAATAAGAATGGAATCCTCAAAGTTATATCCATTCCACGGCATAAACGCCACCAGCATATTCTGCCCTAAAGCAAGTTCACCCAAATCGGTTGAAGCCCCATCAGCGATGACATCGTCGCGCGCTAGAACATCACCTACTTTTACTAATGGGCGTTGATTAATATTTGTATTCTGATTTGAACGGGTATATTTGATCAAATTATAAATATCTACGCCCACTTCCCCTGCTCGTGTTTCAATATCGTGTACGCGCACTACGATACGACTTGCGTCTACGTAATCGACTACTCCCCCACGTACTGCTCTCACAGCGGTACCAGAATGAACCGCAACAACCCGTTCAATTCCAGTCCCAACAAACGGTTTCTCCGCACGTAAACAAGGAACAGCTTGCCGTTGCATATTAGAACCCATCAAAGCACGATTAGCATCATCATGCTCTAGAAAGGGAATCAATGAAGCTGCAACGGAAACAATCTGAGCTGGCGCAACATCCACATATTCGATTTGATCTTTAGGCGCCAATGTGAATTCATTCTTTTGACGACATGAAACGATTTCATCTACGAATCTTCCTTCCGAATCAAGCCTTGCATTTGCTTGAGCGATCATATATTGACTTTCTTCAATAGCAGAAAGGTAAACGATCTCATCGGTAACTTTTCCATCTACCACTTTTCTATAGGGTGTTTCAATAAATCCATACTCATTAGTTTGTGCATAAAGTGCCAGTGAATTAATGAGACCAATATTAGGCCCTTCCGGCGTTTCAATAGGACATACTCGTCCATAATGAGTTGGATGTACATCGCGCACTTCGAAGCCTGCTCGCTCACGTGTTAAACCACCCGGACCCAATGCAGAAATACGTCTCTTATGCGTAACCTCTGATAAAGGGTTTGTTTGATCCATGAATTGAGATAATTGACTAGAGCCAAAAAACTCACGAGCCGCAGCGGACACTGGTTTAGCATTGATTAAATCATGGGGCATAAGATTTTCTGACTCCGCCTGACTAAGTCGTTCTTTAACCGCCCTTTCAACTCGTGCCAATCCAGCTCTAAATTGATTCTCAGCTAATTCTCCAACTGAACGCACACGACGATTTCCCAAATGATCGATGTCATCTATCTCTCCCCGGCCATTACGTAATTCCACCAATATCTTGATCACATCGATAATATCTTGATTAGATAAAGTAGAAGAACCCGTTAGCTCCGAGCGCCCAACCCGGCGATTGAATTTCATGCGCCCCACAAAAGACAAATCATAGCGCTCAGGTGAATAGAATAACCCGTTAAACAAAGCAGTGACAGCTTCTTCGGTTGGAGGTTCCCCAGGGCGCATCATCCGATAAATCGCTACTTGAGCTGCAGCCTGATCAATAGTTTCATCTATTCTCAATGTCTGGGAAATAAAAGGACCGTAATTAAGATCATTCACATAAAGCGTACTAATTTGTTCAATTCCAGCTTGCCTTATTTTTCCAAGTATAGCTTCTGTTATTTCATCATTAGCTAACGCTATAATTTCACCAGTTTCCTTATCTATAATATTTTGCGCTAATATTTTGCCAATCAAAAACTCTTCTGGAACTGGGATCTGTTTTATACCGATTTGCAATAATTCTCGAACGTGTTTTGCTGTAATACGTTTATCTTTTTGAACAATTACCTTACCTTTATCATCAGTAATATTAAAGCTTGCTACCTCACCCCGTAACCGCTCAGGCACCAAATCAAATAAAACTTCATTTTTAGAAAAATAAAAATGATCAAATACAAAAAAATCAGCAAGAATTTGCTCCGGTGTACAACCCATTGCTTTCAATAAAGTTGTCACTGGCATTTTGCGTCGGCGATCAATGCGGAAATATACATAATCTTTGGGGTCAAACTCAAAATCGAGCCATGAACCTCGATAAGGAATAATACGTGCAGAAAAAAGCAACTTACCTGACGAATGCGTTTTTCCACGATCATGTTCGAAAAATACCCCCGGGGAACGGTGCAGTTGAGAAACAATTACCCGCTCCGTTCCATTAATAATAAATGAACCAGTGTCTGTCATGAGAGGGATCTCTCCCATGTATACTTCTTGCTCCTTAACTTCTTTTACTGTCGGCTTAGAAATCTCTTTATCTAAAATAGTTAATCGCACTCTGGCGCGTAAAGGAGATGCATAAGTCAAGCCACGTTGCTGACATTCTTTAACATCAAATACTGGTACTCCAAGGGAATAACTAATAAAATCAAGTCGAGCATTTTTTGAATGACTCTCAATTGGAAAAATTGAATTAAACGCTGCCTGCAACCCTTGGTTAGCGCGTTTATTAGGTGCGACTTTCTCTTGCAAAAAGGCTGCGTACGATTCAAGTTGAGTTGCGAGAAGAAAAGGGATTGGTAAAACGCTGGCACGTTTAGCAAAACTTTTTCGAATACGTTTTTTCTCTGTGAACGAATAGTCCATCAATTTTCTCCAAGCGCAGAATAATAAGGATTAAATAGTCGTATTTATCCAAATAGTCATTTACTGACTGCTACAGTAAATGCTCGGCACGATAGATATACAAAAAAATCAAATCATTAAAGAAAGTAAAGGCCGGCAGCATATTTATCTCTGCCAGCCAATACTCTCATAACAACAATATTACTTAACCTCGCAAGCAGCTCCTGCTTCAATAAGTTGTTTCTGAATCGCTTCCGCATCAGCTTTGGCAATTCCTTCTTTCACTACTTTTGGAGCACCATCAACCAGGTCTTTCGCTTCCTTCAATCCAAGTCCTGTTATTGCGCGAACTACTTTAATTACATTTACTTTATTGTCTCCTGCAGCGGTTAGAACGACAGAAAATTCAGTTTGCTCTTCTGCGGCCGGAGCTGCAGCAACAGGTGCAGCAATGGCAACAGCAGCAGTCGCTGCAGCGGAGACTCCAAACTTTTCTTCCATATTCTTGATTAGCTCAGACAGTTCTAACACTGTCATATTAGCAATTGCATCTAAAATTTCTTCTTTGGCTACAGCCATTTTTTTCTCCTAACAATAAATTAAATTCTGATTAATTTTAGAAATGCACAAAAATTTGCTTTCTAAAGCCGAATAAATCATTTCTGATCACGTATCGCAGCTAATCCACGCACAAAACTGGTAGGCACTTCATTAAGTGTTCTCACAAACTTGGCTATAGGTGCTTGTAACGTCCCCATTAGCCTCGATAACAACTCATCTCTGCTTGGTAAGCTTGCTAAGGCTGCAACTTCTTTGTTAGACAGCACTGTCCCCGCCATTGCTCCAGCTTTAATAACAAACTTGTCATTATTTTTTGCAAACTCATGAAGCACTTTGGCAGTAGCAACCGGGTCACGACCTATACCATATACCAAAGGACCTACCATTTGATCAGCAAGATTAGAATATGGCGTATTCCTCACTGCGCGGCGTACAAATGAATTTTTAATTACACGAAAATATATTCCGCTCTCACGTGTTTTAGCCCGTAATTGAGTAAATTTACTCACTTCCAATCCACGATAGTCAGCTATGATAATCGCTTGCGCATCAGCTATTTGAGCGACAACCTCTTCAACTATCGCCTTTTTCTGCTCAAGATTAAGACTCAAGATACATTCTCCACATTAAACTCTGGAGTCATATCGGAATAATCACGATATCTTCCATACTAAAAAGCGGCGATCTATATTCAGGAGAAAACAATAAGTCCTGTTCTGGATACGCCATCTGCGTTGGGCACTACTCGATAAATTCCTGGTAATTAAGTTTCAAGTCTGCAAATTAGATTAATTTTATTTAAAATAACAAACATGAAACCCCAACGGTCTTTGATAACCTACTGACCCAAAACGTCAATAGCCCAAAGTCTATAAATCAATGCTCTAAACCGGATTGATCAACTCTAACTCCCACACCCATGGTACTGGAAAGAGTCATTCGCCTTAGATATACACCTTTGGATGTAGGTGGTTTAGATTTATTTAGCGCATCTACTAGCGCCAAGATATTTTTTTTAAGCGCATCAGCCTCAAACGAGGCTCTCCCAATTGTACAATGCACGATACCTGCTTTATCTGCTCGAAACTGTACTTGTCCAGCTTTAGCATTCCGCACAGCAGCTGAAACATCTGGCGTTACCGTACCTACTTTTGGATTGGGCATTAACCCTCGCGGCCCTAGTATTTGGCCTAATTGACCAACAATACGCATCGCATCTGGACTTGCGATAGCGACATCAAAGTTAATCTCACCTGCTTTAACTCTTTCCGCAAGATCCTCAAAACCAACAATATCTGCGCCTGCCTCAAGTGCTTCTTTAGCTTTATCTCCCTGGGCAAAAACAGCAACTCGCACAACTTTACCTGTGCCTGCCGGCAAAACAACTGATCCGCGTACCGCTTGATCTGATTTTCTTGCATCTATCCCTAAATTGATGGCAACATCAACAGATTCATCAAATTTTGCAGTTGCAGTTTCCTTTATAAGTGCAAGGGCCTCTGCAAGTGAGTATGTTTTATTGCGATCTACCTTTTTGCCTATCAACGCATATCGTTTAGAAACGTGTGCCATTTTATAGCCCCTCCACTTCCACGCCCATGCTTCTCGCACTACCAGCAATAGATCTGACTGCAGCATCAATATTCGCTGCAGTCAGATCTGGCATTTTTAGTTTGGCTATTTCTTCTGCTTGACTACGACTCAATTTCCCTACTTTGTCAAGGTGTGGCTTAGGACTTCCTTTATTTATACCCGCGGCCTTCTTAATCAACACCGAGACAGGTGTCGTTTTCATAACAAATGTAAAGCTTTTATCTGCATAAGCAGTAATGATTACTGGCACAGGCAGGCCCGGCTCCATTTTTTGTGTAGCCGCATTAAACGCTTTACAAAATTCCATAATATTAAGTTGGCGCTGGCCAAGAGCAGGGCCAATAGGGGGACTTGGATTAGCTTTCCCAGCCGGTACTTGCAGCTTGATATAACCGATAATCTTTTTTGCCAAAATAATTCTCCTTTTTTGGGTTCTACCGAATACTTACAACATTCTCCCCGATGTGATACGAAACAATAACAACTTCTACTTTCTAAATTCAGCTATCTTTTATCGGAAACTAGGATTTTTCAACTTGATCAAAATCTAATTCAATAGGTGTGGGTCGACCAAAAATTGAGACGGATACTCTTAACTTATTTTTGTCATAATTGACATCCTCAACGTTTCCATGGAAGTCTGTAAATGGCCCTTCTTTAACACGCACAGCCTCGCCAATTTCAAAAAGTATTTTTGGCTTGGGTTTTTCAACGCCCTCTTGAATTTGATCGAGTATATTCTGAACTTCTCTTTCACTGATTGGCGTTGGTTTTGTTAGAGAACCACCAATGAAACCACTGACCTTGGCCGTATGTTTAACTAAATGCCATGTTTCGTCTGTCATTTCCATTTCTATCAATACATAACCAGGAAAAAATTTCCTTTCGCTGATATTTTTTTGGCCACCTTTGATTTCCATAACCTCTTCTACAGGAACCAGTATTTGACCAAATTTATCTTCCATGCCAGCACGAGCAATACGCTCCTGTAATGCCCGCTTGACACTATTTTCAAAGCCAGAATATGCATGAATCACATACCATTTTTTGCTCATTTTACCACCTGGACCATTTAACTACCCCTCTTGATCCATTACATACCTTACGATCGTCATCAATCCGGTATCTACTAACCACAAAAAAACTGCCATAGCTACAACAAAAGCAAAGACTACACCAGCAGTTTGCACTGTTTCTTTTCGACTAGGCCAGACTACTTTTTTTGCCTCTTCAATCGACTCCCTGCTAAACCCATAAAACTGCCTGCCTTGATTAGTAAACCAAGCTATTGTAACTCCTAGAAATATGCCTAACAATAAAAGCAATACGCGAATAACCATTGCGCTATCGCGCAAATAGTAAAAACCCACAACACCAGCTATTATCGATAATATAGCGAGTACCAGCTTAAATTTGTTCACTCAGACACCATCCTTGACGATAGATAACCCGCTTGCCTTCCTAATAACCTTCTATTCTCAAATCAACAAATAAGATCAATAAGTTAAATTAGCATTCCTTTGCTCGAATAAACTGCATGCCACTTCCAGCTAAAAATTAAAATCCATTGACCTCTTGTCTTAATTTATTTTCGGAGAAAAATTAAATTTTGGCAGGCCAGGAGGGCATCGAACCCCCAGCCTTCGGTTTTGGAGACCGACGCTCTGCCAATTGAGCTACTGGCCTACTTTCTACACAACTCTTTACATTCAATACTCTACTTTTATGACGGAGCTTCAGAACATACAAAATAAAATTAAACGCTACTTATCTACTCAATAATTTTAGCTACAACACCTGCTCCAACGGTTCTGCCACCTTCACGAATTGCAAAACGCAATCCTTCCTCCATTGCAATCGGAGCAATAAGATTTACTGTCACCGAAATATTATCTCCCGGCATCACCATCTCAGTTCCTGATGGTAGCTCTATCGATCCCGTAACGTCTGTTGTCCGAAAATAGAACTGAGGACGATATCCAGCAAAAAACGGCGTGTGCCGCCCACCTTCCTCTTTGCTTAAAACATATATCTCAGCTGTAAATTTCGTATGCGGTAATATGCTCCCAGGCTTTGCCAACACTTGGCCACGCTCAACCTCTTCACGCTTAGTTCCACGCAGCAATATTCCAACATTGTCTCCAGCTTGCCCTTGATCAAGCAGCTTCCTAAACATCTCCACACCGGTACAAACCGTCTTCAATGTTGGTTTCAAACCTACTATCTCAATCTCGTCACCTACTTTAACTATACCTCGCTCCACACGCCCTGTTACAACCGTGCCGCGCCCAGATATTGAAAATACATCCTCCACCGGCATGATAAATGCACCATCTATGGCCCGCTGTGGCTCAGGAATATAACTGTCCAGCGCATCCGCTAATTTAAATATCGATGGCTCTCCAATATCACTCTGATCTCCCTCAAGCGCCTTCAATGCTGACCCTATAATAATCGGTGTATCATCTCCCGGAAAATCGTATTTGGACAATAACTCTCGTATTTCCATCTCTACCAGCTCGAGCAATTCAGCATCATCCACCATATCCGCTTTATTCATATAGACTATGATATATGGGACCCCAACTTGTCTTGCCAGCAAGATATGCTCTCGCGTCTGCGGCATCGGCCCATCTGCAGCTGATACTACCAATATAGCTCCATCCATCTGGGCCGCGCCTGTAATCATATTTTTTACATAATCTGCGTGACCAGGACAATCTACATGCGCATAATGACGCTTTTCGGTCTCATACTCGACGTGTGACGTATTAATGGTAATGCCTCGCGCACGCTCCTCCGGCGCAGAATCAATCTGAGCATACGATTTTATCTCACCACCAAATTTCTTTGACAACACTGTCGTAATAGCCGCGGTCAATGTCGTTTTGCCATGATCCACATGACCTATTGTGCCAACGTTTACATGCGGCTTCAATCGCTCAAATTTACTCTTCGCCATGCTATATCCTCATCATCAAAATTACTTCATTTTACAACAGCACTATAACTATGACCATGACTATGGTGCCCATGGCCAGAATTGGACTGGCGACCTCTCCCTTACCAAGGGAGTGCTCTACCACTGAGCTACATGGGCAAACTATATCCGCCTTATCTGTATTACTTTTGCCGCTCTATTTGGAGCGGGTGAAGGGAATCGAACCCTCGTCGTAAGCTTGGAAGGCTTCTGCTCTACCATTGAGCTACACCCGCACACTCTAGAAAAACCTACCCACCCCTATAATTTATGGCTAAGTGCTGATTTGCCCGCACTCTAACTGTTCTTTCGGTAATTAAAAATGTGGTGGAGGGGGAAGGATTCGAACCTTCGAAGGCAGAGCCGTCAGATTTACAGTCTGATCCCTTTGACCGCTCGGGAACCCCTCCAAATTAATCTAGCATTATGGATGTATTATAGCTCTAAGTCAATAAATTCATTATTATTCCTATGCAAGTTTAATTTCTGTCGATGTTGAACCCAACGGAGAATCGGAATGAATTAATTTAATATTTTGTGATTATTATCCTTGGAGCATCCCCATCAATTTTTATGCAGAACAACAAAGCCAGGACGAACATCAAAATCTTATAAAGAATCAATCTAAAAATCCGTTTTTCAAATTGACTGCATTTGTTCTAATAATAAAAAAGAGTTGCATATTAAGATTTGCAACTCTCCATTTTCATTGGTGGGTCTGGTAGGACTTGAACCTACGACCAAGGGATTATGAGTCCCCTGCTCTAACCAACTGAGCTACAGACCCATACGAACTACCAACTTACTAAGAAAATACACTATACGCACAATCCGTTCTCTATCGCAGGATAATTAATTTGTGCTCTATAGCATAGCACTTTTTGTGAAATCGACTGTACTTTCATATCTGCCAATTCACAAATTGGTATATTAGCAATTCAAGAATTTTGAATGCTAATATTATATCTCATGTAGCGCGATAGTAAATTATGAGTTACCTGTATCTAAAAAGCTACGTAGGCGATCGGAACGAGCCGGATGGCGCAATTTTCTCAATGCCTTTGCTTCTATTTGACGGATACGTTCACGAGTCACATCAAACTGTTTTCCAACCTCTTCCAAGGTATGATCAGTATTCATTTCAATACCAAAACGCATTCGCAAGACTTTCGCCTCTCGCGGCGTGAGAGAATCTAGCACATCCTTAGTAGCGTTGCGCAAACTAGCATAAACAGCAGCATCAGCCGGCGCTACAGTAGATGAATCTTCTATAAAATCACCTAGATGGGAATCTTCATCATCACCAATTGGTGTTTCCATCGAGATTGGCTCTTTAGAAATCTTGAGAATTTTTCTAATTTTCTCTTCGGGCATCTCCATCTTTTGGGCTAGCAATGCCGGCTCTGGCTCTTGCCCAGTTTCTTGCAGAATCTGACGCGAGATACGATTCATTTTATTAATTGTTTCAATCATATGAACAGGAATTCGAATTGTACGAGCCTGGTCGGCAATAGAACGTGTTATTGCCTGACGTATCCACCACGTTGCATAAGTAGAAAACTTGTAACCACGTCGATATTCAAATTTATCTACAGCCTTCATCAAACCAATATTACCTTCTTGGATGAGATCTAAAAATTGCAACCCACGATTAGTATATTTTTTAGCAATCGAAATCACCAATCGCAAATTAGCTTCTGTCATTTCACGTTTTGCACGTCGTGCTTTTGCCTCGCCAGTAGTCATTCTGCGATTGATCTCTTTCAGTTCCTTGATAGGAATTTTGGCTTGTTCTTGCAGAGAAAGCATACATTGTTGCTGCTCCATAATAGCAGGCATGAAATGCTTCAATGACTGACTGCAAGGCTTATTAGACTCAACTTCTGACTTAGTCCAATCCAGATTGGTCTCATTACCAGGAAAAACTTTGATAAAATAATTTCGTGGCATATTTGCTTTAATGACACATAGATCCATAATTTTCCGCTCGCAGCTGCGAATTTCATTAACAAGATCGCGTTGTGAATCACATAATTTTTCTACCATTTTGGCTGAGAATCTCATAGCCATGAGTTCGGATGAAATTTTTTCCTGAAGAGACTTATATTTTTTGTCCTCTCGCGAGCCATTTTTTTCGATTATTTTTTGCATTTCGTTATAGGCTTTGCGAATCTCTACAAAACGCTCTAATACATCACTTTTTAACTTAATCAAGCTGGCACTAGCTACTGCAACTCCGCCCTCATCTTCTATGTCATCAGACACAAAATCCTGTTCAAGCGACTCATCAGACATTTCTTCATTTAGAATTCCTTGAGCATCATCATCAAGAAATCCATCAACCAATTCATCAACACGCAACTGATCATTCTCAACTTCGGTTGCCAAATCTAGAATATCTGCAATAATCGTTGGACATGCAGAAATAGCCTGTATCATATGCCTTAAACCATCTTCAATACGTTTTGCTATTTCTATTTCACTTTCACGTGTTAATAACTCTACAGAACCCATCTCACGCATATACATGCGCACTGGATCAGTAGTACGACCAAATTCCGAATCCACACTAGAAAGCGCTGCCTCAGCCTCTTCTACTACATCCTCATCAGTTACAGCAGTCGCTGTATCAGACATTAATAATGCTTCTGCATCTGGCGCCTCATCATGAACAGAAATCCCCATATCATTGATCATGCTAATGACACCTTCAATTTGTTCAGCATCTAGCATATCATCAGGCAGGTGATCATTAATTTCAGCATAAGTCAAATAACCACGTTCCTTACCCTGAACAATCAATTTCTTAAGTCGCATCTTTCTTGCCTCGATATCTTGAGGCGCAGATGACAAGGTTTCCTCAACCATTTCTTCTACATGGTCATTATTCGATGCTTTAATTTTCTTTGATGCTTTCATTTTCGCTGATTTTATCTTGGTTAATTCCGACTGATTAGCAATAATCGGATTTTCTGTATTTGTTTCTTGTGTTAGTTGCTTTGTACCCATATTTCAAGTGTCCTAGCAGTCATAACTGCAAAAAGATTCAACCTTTATTTTTGTTACCTTATCTATGTACATCTATTAGTTTTAGCAACAAGGCCTATTTTTCTATTTAAGGACTACTGCTTGCTAAGTTATTAGCTTTTCTCATTTTCTTAGTCACCGCTGACTAGTATTCTAAATTTATTGAAATTTAGATAATATGGACAAATAAATTCTAAATCTTTTGAGTATATCAAAAATTTATCATGCCGCAGCTTTTTAAATTTTTTGTTCCATTAATCAATGAAAAGTTCAAAATATAATAACTATTTAGATGATTATTAAGCAATTAATATCCAAATTCTGTATTTCGTTTCTTCCCATAAAGAGTTTGATAATAATTTTCTTTAAGAAACAGCTAATTGCTGCAATTCTCGCTTCTCTTCTAAGGTAAGTAAGCTTAGAGGTTTACTATGCAGCATAGCCATTCTTTGTTTGCGATGCATTTCCCCCAATCGCAACAATATTCCTGTAAACTCCGCCCCAATATCCACACCCTCTTCCCACATATTTATTTCTTTCTCTATTTTTTCTAGCAATTCATAGCATGGGTTATCACAGAAATATGCCTTAATCGATGACAATGTTGCATCTTTTAAGTCTTGCGGTGATAAAGTATTTAAAAAATCTACTAAGTCTATCAATAGCGTCTTTTCTTCATTTTGCACACCATATCCTGCCAGCATATCTTTATCTAGCTTCTCGACATATACTGGATCATGCAGGATTAACTGGATTAACTTACGATAAGGTGTTACTGGTTGTGGTCGCTTCAGATTAGGCTGAGAAAAAGAATCTTTTCGCTTAATTTGCAACAATCTCTCTAATTCGTTTTGGTTAATAGAAGTGAGTTGTGATAATCGCTTTATCAGCATAAGAGCAAAAACTGGAGCGCCTCCTATTTGAGCTAATAATGGTCGTGCATGTTGCACCAAACTAGCGCGCCCTTCGCTGGTTTGCAGATTTACACGTGCAGATAATTCACTATAAAAAAACTCTGATAGAGGTAGCGCCTGATCAAAAAGTGCTTCGAATGATTCTTTACCATACTTACGAACATAACTGTCAGGATCTTCATTCTCTGGCAGAAACAGAAAACTTATATCTTTTCCATCCCGTAATTGTGCCAAACTATTTTCGAGCGCACGCCAAGCTGCTTTCCTTCCCGCTCTGTCACCATCGAAACAAAAAATGATTTTATCTGTTTGGCGCAAAAGCTTCTGGATATGAAAAGGCGTAGTGGCAGTACCAAGCGTAGCAATCGCACAATCTATACCATGTTGTGCAAGCATGACTACGTCCATATACCCTTCTACCACCAAAGCTCGTCCTGATTTACGAATTGCTTTGCTGGCTGCAAACAAATTATAAAGTTCACGCCCCTTTATAAATAAGGGCGTCTCAGGAGAATTTAAATACTTTGGTTCTCCAGTATCTAATACCCTCCCACCAAAGCCAATTATCCTGCCTTTCTGGTCTAAAATTGGGAACATAATGCGATCACGGAATCGGTCATAATGTTTACCATCATCGCCACGTATCACCAAACCCACTTTCACCAACACATTTTCTGATTGCTTTAACGAATAATCAGAAAATACAGAAGCAAGATTCTGTCGGTTAGCCGGCGCATAACCAATTCCAAAACGAACAGCTATTTCTCCCGTTAAACCGCGCTTTTTCAAATAAGCAATAGCATGTTCAGCATTCTTAAGTTGACTACGATAGTATTGAGCTGCAATTTTCATCGATTCAGCCATATGTTGTACAGACTCCCCTGCTTTATCTTCCGCGTCTTCTTTTTTGGTAGAAGATAAACGAGATTCAGATACTCGAGAATAAGTTACAACTTGTTGAGCTGGAACTTGCATTCCAGCAGAGGCAGCCAAATTCTCAACCGCATCAACAAAACTCATTCCGTTATGCTCAATCAGAAAATTGATGGCATTACCATGCTTTCCACAACCAAAACAATGGTAGAACTGTTTTGTTGGACTGACTGTAAATGACGGGGTTTTTTCATTATGAAACGGACAGCACGCGCTAAAATTGCCACCAACTTTCCTGAGTGGCACATAACGCCCAATTACATCCGCTATATCTATGCGATTGAGCAACTCTTGAATAAACGATTGAGGAATCATTTATTAAAGTACGCCAATATGTTAGCTGATTATCAATAAAGTTAATAAACTCTTGACTACTATCTCAAACAAATATACTAAGAATAAATGCTCATCTAATAAAATTAAGAAGAAATTTTTTTCTTTACCAACGCTGCTACTTGAGTCATATCTGCACATCCAGTCAATTTAGGCTTTAATAAAGCCATAATCTTCCCCATCTGCTGCTGCCCTGTATCCCCAACCATAGCAATAACTTCGTTCACTATATTATCGACTTCAGCTTCACTCATCATTTGGGGCATATAAGCAAGCAGCACATCCACTTCGTATTTTTCGGCATCAGCCAAATCTTGTCGGTGCGCGGCTTCATATTGCGCGATCGAATCTCTACGCTGTTTAAGCATTTTCTCAATTACTGCAATGATAGCTGTATCAGCTAATTCGATGCGCTCATCAACTTCTCGCTGTTTAATAGCTGCCTGCAGTAGCCGAATAGCGTCACGCTTTTTTGAGTCCCCGGCGCGCATGGCAGCCTTCATGTCTTCTGTGATTTTCTGCCTTAAATTCATAACAGAGCAGCCTAACAAGTTTGTCTTACGAACTCTTGATTGATTAATAAAGTTTTTTCGGGAGTAATTGACTGCGCAAACGTTTGTAGGTACGCTTAACAGCTGCTGCATGCTTACGTTTACGTTCTGCAGTTGGCTTCTCATAAAATTCGCGCGCGCGCAATTCTGTAAGTAATCCAGTTTTCTCAACCGATCGTTTAAAACGACGCATGGCAACTTCAAATGGTTCGTTTTCTTTAACTTTAACAGTGGTCATAAAGCAGTAATCCCTTTCGGTCTCCTTCTATTTCTATTGAATGTTAATAATTCTGCAAAAGCTTACAAATATAACATTATTATTTTCTTTATAAAAGCATGCAGTAAGAAAAGCTTTTGGATGCAATCAACCAGATATCAAGTTAACATTATCTGTGTTTTCCCATTCACCACTTTCTGTTGCCCCCTCTCTAGCCAAAAGGTTTATAATTGGACACGAAGAGATTCAATATAGTTTCTATTGACACTTAAAATGATTGTACTTGGTATTGAAACATCGTGTGATGAAACAGGTATTGCCTTTTATCACACAGAACATGGTTTATTAAGTCACACGCTATATTCACAAATTGAAATACATAATGAGTATGGCGGAGTTGTACCAGAACTTGCCTCACGCGACCATATTCGCCGTGTAGTCCCGCTTATCAAACAGGCCTTGAAAGAAGCAAATATTTGCTTGAAGGAAGTTGACGCTATTGCCTACACTCAAGGGCCTGGTCTGGCAGGAGCATTATTAGTAGGTGCATGTATCGGTTCCGCACTAGCATTCGCCCTCGAAATTCCAGTACTGAATATTCATCATCTTGAAGGCCATCTTCTGTCTCCTCTATTATCGACACCTTCCCCCTCATTTCCTTTCGTGGCACTCCTCGTTTCTGGTGGTCACACTCAGTTAATAAAGGTAAATAGCATAGGACAATATATATTGCTTGGTGAAACAGTAGATGATGCGGCAGGTGAAGCTTTTGACAAAACAGCAAAACTTCTTGGGCTAGACTACCCCGGTGGACGAGCACTTGCTGAACTTGCCGAACAAGGTCAATCGGGTCGTTTCAAACTTCCTCGTCCTATGCGGTATAGCGGGGACTTTAACTTTAGTTTCAGCGGATTAAAAACTGCTGTATCAACTTTAATAAAAAATCATGATATTACATCCCAGACCTGTGCGGACATTGCACTTGCTTTTCAGGAAGCAGTTATAGACATCCTAGCAGAAAAATCTTTGTCCGCTCTTATGCAGAGTGGTCTTAGTCAACTAGTCGTAGCTGGTGGAGTAGGGGCAAATATCCAATTACGTAAAAGGCTCATTCGTGAAACAACCGACATAGGCGCAACTGTATATTTTCCAGAATTTGAATTCTGTACTGACAATGGTGCGATGATCGCTTTTGCTGGAGCAATGCGTTTACAACAACAAGAGATCAACTACCAACAAACTATGGGCAGCTTCACGGTAAGAGCCAGATGGGATCTAGAGATGTTGTAAGAATTTTCGATTTCAAATCACTATTTGCTTTTTTCCCCAATGCGTGCTTCTCTACCTGTAGCCAAATTGATGATATTTGGTTTATGCCGCCAAAGAAGTAGCAGCGAAATAGTAGTAATGGCCCATACATTTATTTCGAGGCCAAGCAAAATATACGCATAAATTGGTGCAAGCAATGCAGCAACTAGTGCAGACAAAGAAGAGATACGCCAAACCATTGCAACTAAAATCCAGGTAAATATTACCAATAACCCTAACAAAGGATCCAAGCCGAGTAGCACCCCTGCCGATGTTGCCACCCCTTTGCCACCTTTAAAACCAAGAAAAATTGGAAACAAATGACCAAGAAAAACAGCTAATGCAACACCAGCAACTGCTTCGCTTCCCAGTTCCCAAGCTTGTGAAAAATATTTAGCAAGTATCACTGCCAGCCACCCTTTGCCAGCATCACCCAATAATGTCAAAACTGCCGCTATTTTCTTGCCGCTACGCAGCACATTTGTTGCGCCGGGATTTTTCGAGCCATATGTTCTCGGATCAGGCAATTCAAATAACCAACTTGCTACAACCGCAAATGAAATTGAGCCCAGTAAATAAGCTGTTAACAACAATAGTCCTATTTCCATATCATCACCAAAATAGCACCCTTTTTATAAATAGACTAGAATTGCTATAACAACACATAAAAATATTTCTTTAATTTATCCAACCAAGGTTATAGATCATATTTAAATCCTAATAATGGATATCATCTTTCTTCACGACTTCAAAGTTAAAACGCTGATTGGAATTTATCCATGGGAAAAAAAGATTGCTCAAACAATCGAGCTTAACCTTGAAATTGCCCTCCCAACCAATCGCGCTTGTTTTACTGACAATCTTGAAGATGCGCTGGATTATTCTCTAATTACCAAGCGCATCAATGATACTTTAGCTACCAAGCAATTCTCTTTACTTGAGGCATTAGCTGAGCATATTGCTCAAATTATTTTGACAGAGTTTAATTCTCCTTGGGTGAAAGTAAGCGTCGCTAAACTCGGCATTATTCAAGGGATAAAAAAGCTTGGTGTGTGTATTGAACGAAAATCATTACCCTCCTAGCCTATTTTGCTACCCGTATATCCAATTTATTCTATTTGATCAGCAATTCTCTTGATCTCAAGGTAACTTTAAACGATGCTTGCCCAAATCTTTAACATATTCTATATCGCGTCGGATCAGGAATTTCTGCTGCCAAAAATCCTGCCTTGCGTATGCGACAGGCATCACATAGACCACAAGCAAAGCCACTTTCATCAGCCTGATAACATGATACAGTCACAGCATAATCAATCCCTAGTTCTACCCCTAAACAAATAATTTCTTTCTTAGAAAGATTAAGAAGTGGCGCATGCAGCGTCAGCTTATTCCCCTCTCTAGCAGTTTTGGTTGCAAGGTTCGACATTTTCTCGAAGGCTTCAATATAATCTGGCCGACAATCTGGATAGCCAGAATAATCGATAGCATTAACACCGATAAATATATCGTGACTTTCGAGCACTTCAGCCCAGGCTAAAGCTAAAGAAAGCATGATCGTATTTCTGGCGGGAACGTAAGTGACAGGAATACCTGTGATTATCCCTTCAGTAGGAACCGCAATAGATTTATCAGTAAGAGCAGATCCTCCCAATACGCTCAAATTAACGCTTATAGTTTGATGTGCCTGTACACCCATGGATTGGCCGATCTTCAGTGCTGCTGCTAACTCTGATGGATGACGTTGTCCATAATCAATACTTAACGCATAACATTCAAATCCTTTGTCGCGAGCAATAGCAAGTGTCGTTGCAGAATCCAGGCCACCCGATAAAAGTACGATAGCTTTTCTCATAAAACCGTATATTGTCAAAGGAAGAATAGCTCTCAGAAATGTATTTGCTGAATCTTCACCGCCCTGCTATCTCTCCCCAGAGTATTTTATGAAGTTGAAGCTGTAATCTAACCGGTAAACGATCGTTTAATATCCATTCAGCAAGCTTGGCTGGGTCGAGTTGACCATATACTGGCGAAAATAATACTGGACAAACCTGATCGAGACATCGTTCGTAAAATACATCAACTGCCCATCGATAATCTGCTTCGTCACATAAAACAAACTTCAATTCATCTTGGTCAGTTAAATAATCGATATTAGACCAACGATTCTTCGCGACCTCTCCTGACCCAGGTGTCTTAATATCAACGATCTTGGAAACTCTTTTATCCACTTTGGATATATCAAGTGCGCCGCCCGTTTCAATCGATACTGAATAGCCTGTATCACATAATACTGTTAACAGTGTCAGACAAGCTTTCTGCGCCAGTGGCTCACCTCCAGTAACCGTAATATAACGAGATGCATAACTTGAAGCTTCATTCAGTACATCGGCGATTGACATATTCTTGCCCCCTGAGAATGCGTACTCAGTATCACAATATCCACACCGTAACGGACAGCCAGTCAAGCGAATAAACACTGTCGGTAAACCAATGCGACTGGTTTCTCCTTGTACAGAATAAAATATCTCACTTATACGCAATACTTCTGCTTCGGTTTCTTGCATAGGATGTTGTCGTAGCACAGAAGGGAAATGCATTACATCTTTAGAGACAGCTTTAACAGCTGCCTCTTTCATTGTTAAATCTTATTTTAAGTTAGCAAGACGTCGTCTAGCTTTTTCAGCTGCTTCACTATTGGGATATTTTGTGATTAAGTTTTGCAATGTTGTTTTGGCTGCGGCAACCTCAGTCATTTCTATTTGACAACTCGCAATATTAAGCATGGCATCAGGTGCCTTTCCACTATTCGGATAATTCTCGATTAGTTTTTGCTGGGCCCTGATGGCAGAACTAAAATCACGTAATGCATAATAAGCATTACCAATCCAATAAGCAGCTCCCGGTGCTAAATTAGAAGCAGGATAACGTGTAAGAAAATTCTCAAACTGAGTGATCGCTCCCGAATAATCACCTTCTTTGAACAAATTATAGCTTGCGTTATAAGCATCGCGCTCTGATAGGTCTGTAGGCTGGTTTTTAGGTTGCGCTACACTACTTGTTCCACTCGCTGGCGTGGTAGAAGGAACCGTTGTAACTGTTGTCTCTAGTGGAGAGTCCAAGCTAATCGAGGTATCGCGAGATGCTGGCTCTACCTGCTTCAATCGGTTATCCAAATCTAGATAAAAATCCTTCTGCTGTTTTTTCAAAAGCTTATTTTCTTCATTCAGTATTTCAATTTGCCCATGCAGTTTTCCAAGCTCAATTTTAAACGCTTCGATCTGGGTATAAAGCTCTAATATCGCCTGATTTTTAAGGGCTTCCTCCATGCTGACAATACGCGCATCCATCTCTTGCACTTGTTTTTGTAACATTTCTATTTGCTCACGGGCCTGCGCGTCATCAAATAGTCCCGCGAAACTTACATTATAATTAAACAAAAACAATAGGATAGAAGCACGTATCAACATTATTATTCCCCTTGATAAAGAATATCAGCCCGACGGTTCTCAATCCATGAAGACTCATCACGACCTGCAGCACGAGGCTTTTCCTCACCTAAGCTTACTGCCTCGATCTGATGATCACGAGCGCCCGAAAGCAGCATAGCATTCTTTACGCTATCCGCCCGGCGCTGACCAAGCGCAAGATTATACTCACGGCTTCCACGTTCATCGGTATTACCCTGTAGCAATACCCTGGCATTTGAGTTATCCCGTAGATACCTAGCATGTGCCAGCACCAAATCTCTGTATTCGTTTTTTATTGTATAGCTATCAAAGTCGAAATAAACACTCCGCCGAGAAAGAATGTTAGATGGATCTCGTAATGGATTCATGCCAAACTCACCCGCACCCGCACCCGCTCCCATACCCTCTTGTGCACCCGCACCCATCCCGCCACCACCCATAGTTCGGTCTTCCAACTCACTTGTAGGCTGTGTAGTTTTGCTTGCGCACGCTGATAATAAACAGATTATCAACACACTCAAAAATTTTTTCATTTTTTACCTTATAAAATTAATTAATAAAATTGCCTGTGCGCTGCGATTTCAACAAAGGACCCCAAACTGGTTCTCTGATATCACCAGTTTGTGAGGTAAGACGTTGTTTTGTTTGTCCATCGCTCGAAACGGCGGATAATATACCACGCTCGCCTATTTCGGTAGCATATAAAATCATCTTGCCATTAGGAGCAAAGCTAGGAGACTCATCAAATTTTGAATCGGTTAGTATTTGTACTTGTCGCCTAGCAAAATCTTGTACGACAACATTAAATCTGCCACCATGACGATGAATGTAAGCAAAACTTTTTCCATCGGGGCTATAACGCGGGCTTACGTTGTAGCTTCCTTCAAATGTTAGGCGTTCAGCTGTACCAGCTTGATTTCCTGTTATCGCCATTCGGTATATTTGTGGACTACCTCCCCGATCAGAAGTAAAAATAATCGATCGGCCATCCGGCGAGAAACTTGGTTCCGTATCAATTCCTGAACTTTGAGAAAGTCTTTGTAATCCACTTCCATCTGCATTAATCAAAAATATTTGTGATCCACCATGCATAGTCAATACCACAGCTAGCTTACTTCCATCGGGAGACCAAGCTGGCGCACTATTACTACCCTTAAAATTAGCGACAGCTTTCCGCTCGCGCGTCGACAGTGTCTGGACATAAACAACAGGCTTTTTGTTTTCAAATGAGACATAAGCAAGTTTACTACCATCGGGTGACCATGCAGGGGAAATAATGGGCTCGGTATATTCGATTACAGATTGAGCATTATGGCCATCAGAATCAGCTACCTGCAGAGCATATTTATTGCCCTGTTTCAATACATAAGCAATACGAGTGCTAAATACCCCAATATCGCCAGTCAATGCTTCATAAACGATATCAGCAATACGATGGGCGACAGCGCGTAGCTGATCGGCCGAAACCGTACTTGCAAATCCAGTTAACTGGGCCTGCTTTGCAACATCCATCAAGCGAAAGCGTACCTCAATCCGTCCATCGGGTAGAATTGTCGTATTGCCTATCACGAGCGCACTTGCTCCTCGACTCTGCCAATCCGCATAAGCAATCTCTTCCGGTTCATGAGGTGTATGACCCAATGAATCAACCAGTCTAAATAAACCTGTGCGCTCCAAATCAGCTGCTACTACTGTGGTTATACTCTGCGGAAGTCTTGATTCAGCAGAAAACGGAACAATAGCAATAGGAATTCTGGTTGCACCTCCACCAAATATTTCGATATTAAGTGCAGCATTTAGCGGCGCATGCATAATCGATAACAATAAAATAAGTGCATAAAAGGAAGCACGATGTAAGTAATTTTGCATAGCAGCAACTCTCAAAAAAATTGCGTTCTGTAAAAATCAAAACGATTCACGATAATGTACTGTGAGATTAAAATCACGAAATTCTCTGAATAACGTTGAATCTGGCGGTATAGGTAATGGTGTGGATAAAAAGATAGCTCTTTCCACCGCTTCATCAAATGCAGGATAACCACTGGTTCTGCGTAACACTACGTTTAATACCTCCCCTCCTGGTAAGAGTGTCACTCTGTATTCAACCACTGGATTGCCGGGCAGATTGGGCGGCATGACAATACGACTTCTGATTTTTGCTTGAATCATTGCCTTATATTTAGCTATTTCATCCATTTGCTTGGTTTTCTCCGCAGCAGCTTTCTGTGCAATGGCTTCTTGTTCACGTCGTTGTTGCTGCTTGATTTCTTCAGCCTGTTGCTGTTCCTTGAGCTGCTTCTCTTTCTCTTGTTCACGTCGTTGCTGCTGCTTGATTTCTTCAGCTTGTTGCTGCTCCTTGAGCTGCTTCTCTTTCTCCAGATCAGTTTTTTTCGTTGTTTCCTTAGCAGCCTCTAGTTTTGTTATCTTCTCCTTGGTTGGTTCAGGTTTAGGAGGAGCCTCTTTCACTGGCTCAGGCTGCTTCGTGGTTTCCTTCGTGGGCTGAGGTTTTACCGTTTTTTCCTTGACCTCAGTAGCCGGTTTTTGGGGTGGCGACGGAGCATCTGCCTTGGCTGGTTCAGGTTTAGGCGGAGTCGCTTTCGCTGGCTCAGGCTGCTTCGTGGTTTCCTTTGTAGGCTGAGGTTTTACCGTTTTTTCCTTGATCTCAATAGCTGGTTTTTGGGGCGGTGACGGGACATCTGCCTTAACTGGTTCAGGTTTAGGCGGCGTCGCTTTCACTGGCTCAGGCTGCTTCGTGGCTTCCTTTGCAGGCTGAGGTTTTACCGTTTTTTCCTTGACCTCAGCAGCCGGTTTTTGAGGTGGTGACGGGACATCTTCCTTGACTGATTCAGGTTTAGAAAGAGTCTCTTTCACTGGCTCAGATTTCACTTTGGCTGGTGGTTGTTGCACTGGCTCAGGTCGCGGCGGTGTTTCTCTAACAGGAGCAGGCTTAATTGGCTGTGGTAAATCACTCCACAAATCAACAACCATCCTTTCAGGCGGATTATTTTTCCAGCTTAAGCCAAAAACCATGAATGCAAAAAAAATAATATGCACTAACAAAGCTAGTACAGCAGCTCGGAATAATCCAGGTTCTGTATAGGAAGCATCTCGCCAAGCAGTCACATTCATCGTCACTTACGTTCTTATCTGGGTTTTGTAAGCAGCCCAACCTTATTGACTTGTTCTTGCTGTAATATATCCATGACATTAATCACTTCTTCATAGCGAACATTTTTATCGGCTGCAATCACGACAGGTTGTTCAGTATTTTGTGCCTGTTTATTTTTGATTGCCTTTACAAGTTCGCTACGACTCATTTTCTGCTCGCTACCCACTTTGCTACGGTCACGTAATGTCAGACTACCATCCGCAGCAATAATAACCTCCAAAGGTTCAACTGGGGCTGTCGACGATTTACCGATTTGAGGGAGTTCAATTTGACCAGGATGAATGAGTGGCGCTGTAATCATGAAAATAACCAACAACACCAACATCACATCAATATACGGCACGACATTGATTTCGTTCATTAGACGACGTTTAATACGACGATTTATCATGGGATGACTACAATCCTCTTATAATTTTGCTACTCGTCGTTGCAACACATTAGATAACTCTTCCATAAAACTCTCATAGCGTGTTGCTAATTGACTCGTATCACTTGCATAACGATTATAGGCAATAACCGCAGGAATCGCCGCAAACAAACCCATTGCCGTTGCTATTAGCGCTTCTGCAATACCTGGCGCAACATGCGCAATGGTCGCCTGGGTTAAATTGGATAATTCACGAAATGAATTCATAATACCCCAGACCGTACCAAACAAACCAACATAGGGGCTTACTGATCCCACAGTAGCTAGAAAAGACAGATGGGATTCTAATCTGTCCATTTCACGTTGATAGGCAGCACGCATTGCACCCCGTGTACTATCCATTATCGCACCAATATCCATACCGGCTTGATGCTTGGTAAATTCACGAAACCCTGCTTCAAAAATACGCTCCATGCTTCCCGCCATGTCACGTGCGCCTGCTGCTCGGTGGTAAAGCGCGTTAAGATCTACTCCTCTCCAAAAAGTATTCTCAAACTCGTCACTTTGTTTAATCGCCAATCTAATCGCAAACATCTTACGAAAAATAAACCACCATGATAGCAATGACGCAATCAATAAAAGCAGCATCACCAGTTGTACAGGCAAGCTAGCGCTGCTAATAAGGTAAAAAAACGATAAATCTTGAGTTACAGTTGTATTCATAATAATTTATTTCTCGATTTTTTGACGAAGCGGCGTGGGTACACTTACTGGTTTGAGATTTTCCACACCAACACATACCACATGAATAATTGCACTGACCAACATGACCTGATCTCGCAATACTTGTTGAAATAATGTGATGCGGCTTCTACCTATCTCTGTTACTTGAACTGTAACATGCAGCAAATCATCGAGAAGCGCTGGCTTGAAATACTCTATATTAAGTGACCGCACCATAAAAATCGTTTTATGCGCTCGAATTAATGTATCAACCGAAAACCCCATTTCTCGCAACCATTCGTAGCGGGCGCGTTCCATAAAATTAAGATAATTCGCATGATAGACAACTCCCCCTGTATCGGTGTCCTGATAATAAACGCGCACTGGATAGGAAAAGATATGATCCGATAAAGTAAATTGTGTTTGATGTTCGAAGCTCATTTTTAATCTATTGTTTACAAAATTTTTTATCAATATTTCAACATTCACTCCATAGATCATCCATTAGACTATTCTTCGGAGGAATGACATTAAAATGCTGATAAGTAATGGCTGTTGCCATACGGCCGCGCGGGGTACGTTTCAAGAATCCTTGCTGAATTAAATAGGGCTCCAAAACATCTTCAATTGTGTCACGCTCTTCATTGATTGCTGCGGCAAGATTATCTATACCTACTGGGCCACCTTCAAATTTTTCCAGAATAGCCAGTAATAGCTTTCTATCTAATATATCAAGCCCTATCGCATCCACATCCAGCATCTTTAGAGCTGCATCTGCCACGGGTTGCGTAACATGTCCTTCGGCCTTGATTTCAGCAAAATCTCGAACTCTTCGTAACAACCGGTTCGCAATACGGGGTGTACCACGTGATCGACACGCAATTTCCTTTGCACCTTCAAAAGAGATTTTGACATTCAGCAACCCTGCTGAACGCATTACGATTTTACTTAACTCATCGGCGGTATAAAACTCCAACCGTGACACAATACCAAAACGATCTCTTAGCGGATTTGTCAGCATTCCTGCACGGGTAGTAGCCCCTACCAACGTAAAAGGTGGTAAATCAATCTTAACTGAGCGAGCAGCTGGCCCCTCCCCAATCATGATATCAAGCTGATAGTCTTCCAGTGCAGGATAAAGAATCTCCTCTACTACCGGCGCGAGTCGGTGAATCTCATCGATAAACAGTACGTCATTAGGCTCAAGATTAGTTAGCAAAGCGGCCAAATCACCTGATCTCTCCAATACTGGGCCCGATGTTTGGCGCAAGTTAACACTCATTTCTCTAGCAATGATATGCGCCAATGTCGTTTTACCCAAACCAGGGGGGCCAAACAACAGTACGTGATCTAAAGGCTCCCTTCGTCGTCGTGCTGCTTCGATGAATATTTGTAGTTGCTCTCGAATCTTTTCTTGGCCAACATATTCCTCAAGCTGCCTGGGGCGTAAGGCACGCTCTAATACTTCTTCTTGAGAAGAAAACGATGTTGTAGCAATAATTCGATCTGTCTCAATCATTCGACTATCCAGAAAATGCACTATTTTCCTTTTGAAAGGAGCTTTAATGCTTGTTTGATGCCATCTGAAACAGTAATATTGCTGGGTAATTGTCTGACTGCCCAATCCACTTCTCGATCATTATAACCCAGCGAGCGCAACGCATTCAGTATGTCACTATCACTTCTTGCAGAAACGGCTACTGCATCAAAATTGTTTGTATCAAAATCAAGTTTGTCCCGCAACTCTAAAAGTAAACGTTCAGCAGTTTTTTTACCTATTCCTGGAATTCTGGTAAGTCGTACAGTATCTTGGGTGGCTACTACTTGATGTATATCTGACACACTTAATCCGGACAATAGAGCCAAAGCCGTTCTTGCACCCACACCAGAGATTTTCATTAGCTGGCGGAAAACAAAACGCTCAGCCTCAGTACCAAATCCAAACAATAAATGAGCATCCTCCCTGACGATAAATTGGGTATAAAGGGTCACAGCTTCTCCAATCGCAGGGAGATGATAGAACGTACTCATTGGAACATCGATTTCATAGCCAATTCCTTGCACGTCTACCACTACTAAGGGGGGTCGTTTTTCAAACAATACGCCTGTTATTTTTCCTATCACACCACTCTTCCGTTCTTTAAATGGTGATATATGCTCGCAAGTGTACCCACTCCACCATGAGCATGACAAATCGCGCAAGCAAGCGCATCAGACGCATCGATACCGGGTTTTCCTTCCAGCCTTAATAATCTTACAACCATCTCCTGGACTTGCTCTTTTCTGGCATGTCCCTTACCAACTACGGCCTGTTTGATCTGCAGTGCAGTATATTCAGATACTTCAAGATTATTAAGCACAGCAGCAGAAATTGCTACACCACGTGCTTGTCCAAGTAATAAAGTTGATTTTGGATTAATGTTAACAAAAACTTGTTCTATTGCGACATGTTCGGGAGCATGCTGCAGAATAATGTGGTTAAGACCGTCAAGAATCAACTTCAAACGGGGTGGTAACTTATTGTCTGAGGATGTTTTGATACAACCGCTGCTCACATAAGTCAATTTGCTGCCAATTTTATCGATTATCCCAAAGCCAGTAATATGCAAACCGGGATCTATACCAAGAATACGAATTTCCTCACCTTCCCTCCAAATTACTCAACAAGGACTGCAGTAGTATAAACCTCCTGTACATCATCAATATTTTCTAACGCATCTAATAGTTTCTGCATTCTGACCGCATCATCCCCAGTCAACACAGTCTCGTTTGTCGGTTTCATAGTGACTTCAGCAAGGTCAGCTTTAAAGCCAGCTTTTTCCAGTCCAGCTTTAACTGTAATGAATTCATAAGGTGCAGTAATAACTTCCATACTATTATCTTCATTGCTAATAACATCTTCAGCTCCTGCTTCCAGTGCCACTTCTATTAAACGCTCTTCATCCGTTCCGGGTGCAAAAACCAATTGACCACAATGCTTAAACAGAAATGAAACTGAGCCGTCGGTACCTAAGTTACCGCCATATTTGGTGAAGGCATGACGCACATCAGCAACAGTCCGCGTCCGATTATCTGTCATGCAATCTACCATGATTGCAGCACCAGCCACTCCATAACCTTCGTAACGGATTTCTTCATAATTCACCCCTTCCAGATCGCCACATCCACGCTTTATCGCGCGTTCGATGTTGTCTTTAGGCATATTGTGCTCATATGCCTTGTCAATAGCGAGCCGTAAGCGAGGATTGCTTCCTAGGTCAGCTCCCCCTAACCGAGCTGCAATAGTTATTTCCTTGATCAGCCGAGTAAAAATTTTGCCACGCTTGGCATCCTGGGCAGCCTTTTTGTGTTTAATATTAGCCCACTTGCTGTGACCTGCCATTGATTTCCCTTCTTATTGAAAAGTATACAATCCTATCATCCCATACCCTATGAATAAAGCAATCACCGTTTAAACAGGTTTGATCTGCATTAAAAGATATTTTCGAAAAGTAGAATTACAAATATTTCTAAATTTTATATCAGAGGCCAGAATACTAGAATATATAAGCAGTTTGAAAGGTTATTGCTAATCAACCCAATTATAAAAATACATCAAATTGTAATTGCTCAATCCTGCAAGTTGTTTCAATAATTATAACTAATCTATGTTTGTTAAATATCCAATGGTATAAGGTAGATACAGAGAAGCATCTATTCTCTATTTACTGTATTAAAAACTCCCTTAGCAATAGATTAGTAAAAATCATTCCCTTTTTTCTTTGCGTCCATCTCATAGTTTCTTTCATTTTAAAAGTATAAAATAACCCAAGATGCGATGATCTCTAAAGAAATTTTCTCCATCAACTATTCAACTGTTACTGCCTTTGCTAAATTTCTCGGTTTATCTACATCAGTGCCTTTCTGCAAGGCAACATGATAAGCCAGTAATTGGAGAGGGATAGTATGTAGGATAGGACTTAACATTCCCGCATGCTCCGTTAATCGGATAATATGCACTCCCTCACTCTCCTGAATTTGTGAATCAGCATCAGCAAAAACATATAGTTCCCCACCCCGTGCTCGAACTTCCTGTAGATTCGATTTAAGCTTCTCCAATAATGCATCATTAGGTGCAATGGCAATCACGGGCATGTCCTTATCAACCAGAGCAAGCGGACCATGTTTAAGCTCACCAGCAGCATAAGCTTCTGCATGGATATAGGAGATTTCCTTGAGTTTGAGTGCACCTTCTAAAGCAATAGGATAATGCACTCCACGCCCAAGGAACAATGCATGACGTTTTTGAAAGAACTTAGCAGCCCAATCCATCACTTGCTGCTCGATCTGTAGCGCAAGCTGGATAGCAGTAGGCAAATGCCGCAATGCCGCAATCATTTTTTGCTCAAACTTGTCAAAAAATTTATTACGGAGCTTGGCTAATGTCACAGTCAATAGCATCAATGCAGCCAATTGAGTTGTAAATGCCTTGGTAGAAGCCACGCCTATTTCAGGTCCTGCACGCGTAAGAAAACAGAGATCTGTCTGGCGTATTAATGCACTCTCAGGAACATTACAAATAGCCAAACTTTTCTGGTGTCCTAGTGATTTAGCATAATTAATTGCAGCCAGTGTATCTGCCGTCTCACCCGATTGGGAGATCCCTATAACAAGCGTATTAGCATCTGCTATCGGATCACGATAACGATATTCACTCGCAATCTCTACACTACACGGTAATCCTGCCATGGTCTCCAACCAATATTTGGCAACGAGGCCAGCATGATAGCTTGTACCGCAGGCCAATATCAAAATACCATTGATATGCCTAAAAACTTCCTCAGCTTCATTACCGAACAATTGTGGAGAAATGGAATGGGCATTTAATACCATTTCCAATGTATTAGCGACTGCTATTGGTTGCTCAAATATTTCCTTCTGCATGAAGTGCGTGTATGGACCCAACTCCACTGCATCACGAGTAAAATTACTCTCTTGAACAGGACGGATCACCTCTTTACCTCTGGAATTACTAACACAATTCAATATGCGATAGCCATCACGATATAATTCTGCTACGTCTCCCTCTTCTAGATAAATCATGCGCCGCGTCACTTGGACTAATGCGGAAGCATCCGATGCAACATAGTTTCCCTCTGTTCCTATCCCTAGCAATAATGGGGCGCCATTCCGGGCAACTACAATATGATCTGGTCGTGTTTCTTCCACTACAGCGATAGCATAGGCGCCATCTAATTCTGCGATAGATAGACATACTGCCTCAAGCAAGTCATCCGTTCTCTTGAGATTCAATGAGATAAGGTGAGCGACTACTTCAGTATCGGTGTCCGAAAAAAACTCAAATCCCTCAGATTGCAGGCGTTGGCGTATTGCCTCATAGTTTTCGATAATTCCATTATGGACAACAGCTATTTTCTTTTCATTCCCTGAAAAATGTGGATGCGCGTTACGCTCACTAGGTTCGCCATGAGTTGCCCACCGCGTATGGGCAATACCAGTAAATCCTTGTGTTTTGTGAGTATGAACAAGTTTACTTAATTCAGCCACGCGCTCGGTAGTACGCAATCTGTGCAATTTTTCATTTGCAACAACGATCCCTGCAGAATCGTAGCCCCGATATTCGAGTCTTGACAAACCTTCTAGTAAAACCGGCACTACGTCGTGTTTAGCGATAGCTCCCACTATTCCGCACATAAAATCCCTTTCACGCTATGTTTTGTTTTTTTGAGGCCGTTTCCAGCCAGTAATACTGATTTGTTTTGAACGAGACAGCGTTAATTGATCTTCAGGAGTATTACGGGTAATTGTAGAACCTGCACCAATGGTAGAACCTCTCGCTACTCTTACCGGAGCTACCAGTTGTGTAGCTGAACCAACAAATACATCATCCTCAATAATAGTCTGATGCTTAAAAGCGCCATCATAATTACAGGTTATCGTTCCAGCACCAATATTAACCTTTGTACCAATTATCGCATCACCTATGTAACTGAGGTGATTTGCTTTGCTACCCATGCCAATACTACTATTTTTTACCTCGACAAAATTACCAATATGAGATTCATCAGAAAGCCTAGTCCCTGGACGGATACGCGAATAAGGTCCCACGTGACAACTTTTTCCTATCTCCGCACTTTCTATCAAGCTAAACGGAAAAATTGTCGTTCCTGAAGAAATAGCGACATCCCGTAAAATGCAATGTGCCCCAATTTTAACGTCATCACCAAGTTGCACAATCCCCTCAAAAATACAATTGATATCTATTTCAACGTTGTTACCACAAATAAGCTGCCCCCGTATATCAATTCGGGAAGGATCCAAGATCATCACACCTTGCTTCAGAAGATTATTTGCATGTTCATACTGCGCAATACGTTCTAGCTTAGCTAAGTGCGCTTTACTATTAACTCCCAGTACTTCCCAGCTATGAACTGGATGAGCAGAATCTACCTCAATACCTGCTTCAACGGCCATCGCAACAATATCAGTAAGATAGTATTCACCTTGAGAATTCTTATTTTGCAGCTTCGGCAAAAACTCATGTATAAGTGAATTGGGCAATACCATAATACCTGTATTGATTTCCCGGATTTCAAGCTGTGACTCACTGGCATCCTTTTCCTCGACAATGGCCTGAATCGTACCTGTTGCTTGATTTCTGATAATTCTTCCATAGCCAAATGGTGCGTCTAGTTCTGTTGTCAATAAGACAAAATTGTTTTTGGCAGCTTTTGCGATCAGTCTCTCCAGCGTATCAACTTTTATTAGAGGCACATCACCTAACAATACAAGTGTTACTCCCTCAGCATCCAGGTATGGTAAGGTCTGCAATAAAGCATGACCAGTACCCAGCTGAACTTCCTGCTTCACCCAAATAATTTCATTGTCATTGATAGCCCTCGGCACCCTCTCACCACCATGCCCATAAACTACACAGATTTTTTTAGGTAACAGCGCTCTGGCAACATCAAGTACATGCTCTAATAAAGGTTTTCCAGCCAATACATGCAATACTTTAGGCTGTGATGATTGCATTCTTTTACCAATTCCAGCGGCCAAGATAACTATATTTAGATTAATCACAACTGCATGTTCCTCTCAAAATTTTGCTTACATTTTCTGCAAATTCACATTGATTAGCACTACTATCTGGCTAACTCTGACTTATTGATAGATAAGGCCTTGACTTTTGAAATACGCAGCTGCCTCAAGAACGGCTTGGGATCACGGACTTGTGGAGCAACAATCCCGGGAGTTTCTCTATATTGTTCTGCTAGCAATTTCGCTACCAAGACGATCAGCGCCAGCGCCTCTCCTTTTTAACCGAGATATTCCAGAGCAACGACAATTGGCACCTTGCCTGCGTAGCAATCACTGCCACACCGCGCGAGCTGAACAGCCTTCTTCTCCAATATGAATATGAAATCCCGTCATCTGGCTAGAGTTAATCGGCAGTTCGTGTCAAAAATATTCTTCCTATAACGCCACTTTTCCCTAGATGCCAGTCAATCTTCCCAGCCGCTACAGCGCATGGCACTGTCAAACATCTGCTTCAGTCGTATGTGAGAAAGATCGTCGCAGGGGCTACGTTCTTGTTGCTTTAGCTTTTATCGAATTAGCTAGAAATTAGGAATCAACAATTTCAATTAAAAGCAACTATCTATCATGAGCAGTGTTTACGCATTCATACTCTGAAAGCCCACTCATTGCTTGGTTCATTGGATTTCATATTTGGCATAGATATCAACCGCTTAACACAATTCGATAACATAGCCTTACAAAATTATCCCTTATACCCGTTAGGGTTAGCACTTTGCCAGCGCCATGAATCTGCACAGGCATCTTCAATAGTTTTCTGGGCTTGCCAGCCTAATATAGATTGCGCCAGGCTTGAGTCAGCATAACATTCTGCAATATCACCCAGGCGTCGATCAGCAATTTTATAGGGTATTTTTACGCCACTTGCATGTTCGAACGCATTTACAAGCTCAAGCACGCTTGTGCCTTTACCAGTACCTATATTTATTGCGCGGTACTTGTTCGGTGTAGCAGGTGTGCTGAGAGCTGCCACGTGTGCTTTTGCAAGATCGGCAACATGAATGTAGTCTCGCACGCCTGTACCGTCGCGGGTAGGGTAATCATTGCCAAATACAGAGAGCTCCTTGAGCTTGCCAACTGCAACCTGGCTAACATAGGGCATAAGGTTGTTTGGTATATCGCTTGGGTCTTCACCGATCGTTCCAGATTCATGTGCACCAATTGGATTAAAATAGCGCAGTGCGGTAATTTGCCAGTCGTTATTAGTTATCACAAGATCCATGAGCATTGTTTCGATAATAAGCTTTGTTTGGCCATAGGAATTGGTAACCTTTGCGGGAAGGGTGGCAGATTCTTTGATCGGTACGCTTGCTGGATCGCCATAGACGGTAGCTGATGAACTGAAAACCAGCTGCTTTACATCATGAGATTCCATAATCTCTAATAGAGAGACTGTAGAAATAAGGTTGTTATTGTAATACTTAAGTGGTACTTTGACCGATTCGCCAACTGCTTTAAGGCCTGCAAAATGAATAACACCGTCTATTTGATGTTTTGAAAATATTTCCTCAAGTGCTTGCTTGTCTCGTACATCTTTTTCGTAAAACGTGAGCACTTTACCAACAATCTTCTCTGTTCGAGTAACCGCTTCTTTACTACTATTTGATAAATTATCAATGATTATGACATCGTGTCCATTGTTTATCAGTTCGATAATGGTGTGGCTACCAATATAGCCGGCGCCCCCTGTGACGAGAATATTCATAATGTTATATTTATATGCCTCTAAACAATTTTCAGTTTAATCTCATTTTCATTCTTGTCCAAAGCAAATTATAGCGTTGGGATCATCAGAAGAATAGGCTATCGGTAAGTCAATCTCATCTTACTGAGAAGCTAAGAGACTCAAGGTGAAAGTATCATGCAGCATGTTCAACCGAATAACTCAAGCCTATTGTACGAATCAACTTTAAACCTAGATTTTTTAGTTGGGCGGGATGGAGTGTGTGGTTTTGAAAGTGCAGGGTAAGGCGCAACCCGTCCCAGAGCGAAAACGCTCAGAAGGTAAAAATGAAATTTAAGGAAAAGTCATTATATTCATAATATTAACGCCAGAATGAGCGATCAACCTAGAAATCTAGGTTAAATACTTTATCAAAAAAGCGAAGAAAGGATATCGCAGCATGAAATTATCGCGCTGGATATAAGAAATGAAATCAGAAGATTTGAATAAAATTGTGGCGACCTAAAACAACGATTATCCCCGCTCAAGCAGCGGGGTATTACGTTGTTTTTTCCTCTTCGGGACAGTCGCCTCTGCTGTTTCTAACACCCCAAGGGGTCAGGGAATTGACCTGAAGAGATTAAAATAAAAACGATATTGCATGACCAAAGCGTATCAAAATATATATCAGACTGTTTTCTGGCCCTCTGCTTGTGCTGTTGATAGCCGTTTAATAGAACGGTTATCAACTTATTTTATTCTAGTGACCGCGATTTCTGAGTTTTTGAATAGCAGTAAGTTGAGCTGCTGCTTCAATTAATTCAGCTTGAGCACGCGCATATTCAATCTCAGATATTTTATTTTTCATAGCTTCTTCAGCTCTTCTTTTTGCTTCTAAAGCTTTAGCTTCATCGAGATCTTTGCCACGTATGGCAGTATCAGCTAGTATCGTTATCACGTCTGGTTGAACTTCTAACATACCACCTGATACATAAACTGCTTCTTCGTCTTTTAAAGGAGCTTTAATTCTCACCATACCTGATCGAATACGCGTAAGCATTGGTGTATGATTAGGAAAAATCCCCACTTCTCCCATAAGTGCAGGTGCCGCAATAAACTCTGCGGGTCCAGAATATATTGATTCTTCAGCACTTACAATATCCAGATGAAATATTGTGCCCATTTGGTTTATATATTATATTTGCTTTATTTATTGAATCGTTTTAGCTTTCTCAATCGCTTCTTCGATTCCACCAACCATATAAAAGGCCTGCTCTGGTACATCATCATATTCACCATTGACAATCCCTTTAAACCCTTTGATTGTTTCTTTCAATGGCACATATTTGCCGGGTGAACCAGTGAATACTTCTGCCACAAAGAATGGTTGAGATAAGAATCTCTGAATCTTTCTTGCCCTGCTTACAGTTAATTTATCTTCAGGTGAAAGTTCATCCATGCCAAGAATTGCAATAATATCGCGTAATTCCTTATATCGCTGCAATGTTTGCTGTACTGCACGGGCAGTATTGTAATGATCCTCTCCAACGATCATTGGATCTAATTGTCGAGATGTAGAATCGAGCGGATCAACTGCAGGATAAATTCCCAGCGACGCGATATCACGCGACAATACTACCGTAGCATCAAGATGTCCAAATGTTGTTGCTGGAGAAGGATCCGTTAAATCATCCGCTGGTACATAGACAGCCTGTATGGATGTAATAGATCCTGTTTTAGAAGATGTAATACGTTCTTGTAAACGTCCCATCTCTTCAGCAAGCGTAGGTTGATAGCCCACAGCAGAAGGCATCCGTCCAAGCAACGCAGACACTTCTGTTCCAGCAAGTGTATAACGGTAGATATTATCTACAAAAAATAAAACGTCACGGCCCTCATCACGGAATGACTCTGCCATGGTCAACCCAGTTAATGCTACACGCAAACGATTACCTGGTGGCTCATTCATCTGGCCATAAACCAGAGCAACCTTATCCAATACCTTGGATTCCTTCATCTCGTGGTAAAAGTCATTGCCTTCCCGAGTTCTTTCTCCAACACCCGCGAATACAGAGTAGCCACTGTGCTCAATCGCAATATTACGGATCAACTCCATCATATTCACAGTTTTACCTACACCTGCACCACCAAACAAACCAATTTTTCCGCCTTTAGCGAATGGACAGACTAAATCAATAACTTTAATGCCCGTTTCTAATAGTTCAGTTGAAGCCGTAAGTTCATCAAAAGCAGGTGCAGCACGATGAATGGGCATGCTTTTTTCAGCACCTATGTCGCCCATTTCATCAATAGGTCTGCCTAGTACGTCCATAATACGACCAAGCGTTTTCGTACCTACAGGCACTGTGATCTGCTTTTCCGTATTTTCAACTGTCATTCCTCGGCGCAATCCTTCAGAAGATCCGAGAGCAATTGTCCTTACGATCCCATCTCCGAGCTGCTGCTGTACTTCAAGTGTTAAATCCGTGCCTTTCATTATCAGTGCGTCATAAACATTAGGAACACTCTCCCTCTGAAATTCGACATCAATCACTGCACCGATACATTGAACAATTTTACCCTGGTTCATTATTGTTCCCTAAAAACTAAAATATTGATTAAACAGCGGCTGCACCACCAACAATTTCTGACAATTCTTTAGTAATTGCGGCCTGACGAGATTTGTTATAAATCAATGTCAACTCATTAATTAAATTACCTGCATTATCTGAAGCAGCTTTCATAGCAACCATTCTAGCAGATTGCTCCGATGCCATATTTTCTGTTACTGCCTGATAGATTAATGCCTCAACATATCTAATCATAATATCATCTATTATTGGCTTCGCTTCAGGCTCGTATAAATAATCCCATAATTTCCTTTGGTGGGTATCCTGCTCCCCTGCACGTAAGCGCTCATCAGATAATGGCAACAACTGCTCCATCAGAGGCTCTTGCTTCATCGTATTTACAAAGCGATTGTAGAAAAGATAGACCCTGTCAAATCGATCCGCTGTATATCCATCAAGCATTATCTTGATAGCACCTATCAATTTCTCGATATTTGGTGTATCACCAAGACCCGTTATATGCGAAATGATGTTTGCTCCAATGCGACTCATAAAACCCAGGCCTTTGTTGCCAATGCAACACACTTCGATTTGCTCACCTTCGGCTTCCCACGTGCGCATCTGATTTACAGCTTTGCGCAAAACATTAGTATTAAGGCCGCCACACAAACCTTTATCTGAGGTCACTACAATAATACCAATACGTTTTACCGTATCACGTCCTATCAAAAAAGGATGGTGATATTCCGTACTCGCACGACTCATATGAGCAGCAACATTGCGGATTTTCTCACCATATGGTCGAGCTTTTCTCATGCGTTCCTGAGCTTTACGCATTTTTGATGCAGCAACCATTTCCATAGCACGAGTAATCTTCTGCGTATTCTTAACGCTTCGGATTTTATTGCGTATCTCCCTGCTTCCAGCCATCAGTTAATATGCCCCAGTTTTTTTAAATTCTTCAATTGCTGCTGATAATGCTTGCTCAGTCGCATCATCCAGATTTTTGGTTGTTTCAATCTTATCCATGATTCCAGCATGTTGACTACGCATATAGCTTCTCAAAGCAGCTTCAAATGCTAAACCTCGCTTCACTTCGACATCATCAAGATATCCCTTATTCAACGCAAAAAGTGTCAATGCCATCTCTGAAACACTCAATGTAGCAAATTGCGACTGTTTCATCAGCTCAGTCGCCATTTTTCCCCGCTCAAGTTGCTTACGTGTTGCTTCATCCAAATCCGATGCAAACTGTGCAAAAGCAGCAAGTTCACGATATTGCGCTAATGCTAATCGTATACCACCACCTAGTTTTTTAATTACTTTTGTTTGTGCTGCCCCGCCGACGCGCGATACAGAAATACCTGCATTAATAGCGGGACGGATTCCAGCATTAAATAGATCTGTTTCTAGAAATATCTGTCCATCAGTAATGGAGATAACATTGGTTGGCACAAATGCAGTTACGTCACCTGCTTGCGTTTCAATTATTGGTAACGCTGTTAACGAACCTGTTTTTCCCTTAACCGCTCCCTTTGTATTTTTTTCGACATAATCTGCACTTACCCTTGCTGCACGTTCCAATAAGCGAGAATGTAAATAAAATACGTCCCCTGGATAAGCTTCCCGACCAGGAGGTCGACGGAGCAATAACGATATTTGACGATATGCCCAAGCCTGTTTGGTCAAATCATCATATACGATGAGCGCATCTTGCCCTCTATCTCTAAAATATTCACCCATCGTGCAACCTGAATAAGGAGCTATAAATTGCATCGCGGCGGACTCAGAAGCAGATGCCACAACGACAATGGTGTACTCCATTGCGCCATGCTCCTCAAGCTTACGCACGACGTTTGCAATTGATGAGGCTTTTTGCCCAATTGCCACATAGATACAGATCATATTCTCACCTTTCTGATTAATGATTGCATCTATTGCTACAGCCGTTTTCCCGGTCTGACGGTCTCCAATGATCAATTCGCGCTGGCCTCGACCAACTGGCACCATGGAATCAATGGCCTTAAGCCCAGTTTGAACTGGTTGATCAACAGATTGCCGCCAAATGACGCCTGGTGCAATTTTTTCTATGGGCTCTGTTCCCTTAGCAGAGATAGGTCCTTTCCCATCTATGGGTTGTCCTAATGCGTTAACTACCCGTCCTAACAAACCTTCACCAACTGGTACCTCCAATATCCGTCCTGTGCATTTGACAGTATCGCCTTCAGTGAGGTGTTCATAAGCACCCAGAATAACCGCACCGACTGAATCTCTTTCTAAATTCAATGCCAAACCAAAGGTATTGCCTGGAAACTCAAGCATTTCACCTTGCATAACATCTGAAAGACCGTGAATTCGGACAATCCCATCGGTTACTGATACGATGGTGCCTTGAGTACGAACTTCGGTAGATATAGAAAGTCCTTCAATCCTATTTTTAATCAGCTCACTGATTTCTGATGGATTTAACTGCATTTTAATAACTCCTAGCTTTTGAGGGCAACAGACATGGTCTCGAGTTTACCGCGTACGGAGCTATCAATAACTTCATCGCCAATTACTATCTTTACTCCGCCTATTAACTCTGGATCTATGTTTACTTTTGCTTTAATTTTACATTTGAATTTTTTTTCAAGCACCGATACTAATTGTTCTAGTTGACCATCTGAAATAGCGTACGCAGAAATAATATTTGCCTCCAGTATTCCTTCATACTCAGATTTTAGCTGTTCATACAAGGCGCTTAATTGCGGAAGCAGTTCTAAACGATTATTTTCAATCAGTAAAGTAACTAAATTTTTTCCTTCATTATCGAGCTTATTTTCACAAACCTCTAAAATTATTTCAGCTAATTTGCCGGTTGGTACACCCGGATCTGCTACAAGTGCTCGTATTTGCTCTACTGATGTTGTCTCAATAAGAGCATTTAGCATATCCGACCAAGACGATAATGCATTCTTTTCCTTTGCTAATTTAAATACTGCTTCAGCATAAGGTCTAGCAATTGTTATTTCCTCAGCCATTACTTCAACTCTTTTTGAATAGATGCAAGTAGATCGGCATGGACTTTGGCATTCACCTCACGCCGCAATATTTTTGTTGCCCCTGCTAATGCTAAATCGGCAATTTGTTGACGCAAAGCTTCTTTTGCCCTAAACATTTCATGCTCGATTTCAGCTTTAGCAGCTGTCAATATTCGATCCCCTTCTATCTTTGCATTTTCCTTGGCTTCTTCAACAATCTCCGTTGCTCGCTTCTCAGATTGTGCAATAATTTCTGTAGCGCGTTGCTTGGCTTCTTTCAATACTTCTGAAGATCTTTGACTTGCAAGCTCTAACTCTTTTTTGCCACGCTCACCAGCAGCCAAGCCATCTGCAATTTGCTTTTGACGCTCTTCAATTGCTCGCAACAAAGGTGGCCATACAAATTTGACCGTAAACCATACAAATATCGAAAAGGCTACTGCTTGAGATATGAGAGTGAAATTAATATTCATAGCCAGCTTCGTGTAAGTTTTATTAATTGCAAATAAATATTATTGAATTACCGCTAATAAGGGGTTACCGAAAGCAAATAGCATGGCCAAGCCAACGGCAATAATGAATGATGCGTCAGTCAATCCTAATAACAAGAAAACTTTACCTTGTAAAGTTGGAATCATTTCTGGTTGGCGTGCGGCACCCTCAAGAAAGCGACTACACATAACACCCACACCAATACATGCTCCTGCTGCACCCAATCCAATCATCAAACCAATTCCGATTCCGGTATAAGCTTGTATCATTGCGAGAAATTGCAAATTTTCCATTGTTTTTTCCTTCCTTTAAAAAATTTATGTTAAAAAAACTTGTATCTATTTAATGTGATTCATGCGCCATTGATAGATAAACCACTGCAAGCATCATAAAAATAAATGCCTGGAGTGTTACTATAAGAATATGAAAAATTAACCATCCCGCACCCAGAATCACGCTAAAAAAAGAGCCTGTAACGCCAGTAGCAGCCCACATACCCAAAAGTAGAAAAATGATTTCTCCTGCGTAGATATTCCCAAAAAGCCGCAGAGAATGAGACAGTGGCTTTGATACATATTCAATAATGTTAAACAGTAAATTCAGCGGCCAAAGTATAGGATTTTTACCGAATGGCGTACAAAACAACTCATACGACCATCCCCCTAACCCCTTTACCTTAACGTTAAAGAATATCATTAAGAGCCATATTGAGAGCGCTAATGCAAAAGTGGTATTCACATCTGTAGTTGGAACAGTGCGCCAATTATGCAGCCCAAACACATGCTCATAAATCCACGCCATAATATCAATTGGCAACAAATCCATTGTATTAAGCAGCAACACCCAAACAAAAATAGTTAATGCTGCCGGTGCTATAAATGTGTGCCTATTACCATGGAATGTATTTTTTACTTGTGTATCGACAAATTCAACAAGTAATTCTACACAAGCCTGTCGTTTCGTAGGTACGCCAGGTGTTGCTCTACGTACGACTAACCACAAAACACCCATTCCCAGGACGCCGAGAATGATAGACATCAGCAATGTGTCCACATGTAATGTCCAAAACGGCTCTTCTCCTAGAGATGTAGTTAAGTTAGTGAGATGATGGTTTATATATGAGGTTGGAGTAAGCTCAAGATCTGATGCCATTATTGAATTATCTGCTATTTAATTTTGTTATTTAATATCTTTAGAATCATCATGCACAAACAAAGCCATACTAAAGATGATTACTGTTATGATAAATACCCCGATAAACGCGTTAGCATTAACTTCTTCATACACTGCAAATACTGTCCAAAGCAAAGCTATTATAACGACTATTTTTACTGCCTCTGCTCTGAGCGCTGTACGTATTGCACCACCAGCTGTATAACCCTTATGACGAGAAATTATGAGCGCATAGACTATTGAAGAAATCACACTGACCATTCCACCAAGAAATCCTGAAATAGCCTCATGCAACCCAAATACTCCCCAACATACTAGCGCTATAAATGCTGTAAATAATACTTGCCAGCGTATCACCACGTGCAGTGGTTTATTTCGTATCCAAGGCATTATTGTTCTCGCTTAGAACCGAAAATTTTTCAGCTACACGCACATTATAAAAGAGTTTGATTTTAACCCGCTTAGGCTTATCAGTCAACGCGGGCTGATTCAAAAAATATAAAAAATAAAATACCAGGTGATGATTTCAAAATGATTTGTGAAATAGATCAAGTGTTTTGTTTCATAGAGACTGAATTTCTCTATATATCAAGATTGGTTACTCGCAATGCATTTTTTTCAATGAATTCTCTACGAGGCTCTACTACATCTCCCATGAGTGTTGTAAAAATTTCATCTGTAAGAATGCTGTCTTCAATTTGTGCACGTAACAAACTACGGTTAGCAGGATCCATGGTGGTTTCCCATAATTGTTCCGGATTCATTTCTCCTAATCCTTTATAACGCTGAATATTTACTCCTTTTTTTGCTTCTTCCAACAACCAATCAAGCGCTTCTTTAAATTCTTTGACAGACTGCTTTTCCTCTCTACGCTTGACGAATGCGTTTTCCCCTATTAAACCATCAAGGACTTGTGCAGCTTTTTGAATTTGTAAGAAATCAGAACTTTGTACAAAATCATGATCCAGATAACTGATCTGAACATTACCATGATATACATGAATTATCTTAAGACGGAAATGTTCCAATACGTCATTGAATTCTGCTTCGATTTCAACATCGTGAAGTATTGAAGTTAGCCTGGCTGCACTATTCAATGCTGCTACCTCGTTACTTAAATCGATATTAGGCTGCTTAAGCAAAGCATACAAGACACCGCTATCAATAAGCCTACTCATACGCTCGATAACCGCTTCTGCCAACAAATATTCACGAGCAATATTTGCCAGAGTTTCACCAGTAAGAGGTGGTTTATTTTCATGAGCATAAAGCTCAGCATTGGTTAACGCTAAGCCAAGCATATATTGTTTTAGTTCATAATCATCTTTGACATAACGCTCCTCTTTACCATTTTTAATTTTGTAAAGTGGTGGCTGGGCGATGTAAATATGTCCACGCTCAATCAATTCAGGCATTTGCCGATAAAAGAACGTCAATAAGAGTGTGCGAATATGTGAACCATCGACATCTGCGTCAGTCATGATGATGATGCGATGATAGCGTAGTTTGTCAGGATTAAACTCATCTTTACCAATGCCCGTTCCGAGCGCAGTAATGAGTGAAATAATTTCCTGGGAAGAAATCAATTTATCAAAGCGAGATTTTTCCACATTCAGTATTTTTCCCTTAAGCGGCATGATCGCTTGAAATTTTCGATCCCGACCCTGTTTAGCAGATCCTCCAGCTGAATCACCTTCCACCAGATAAAGCTCACATAATGCTGGATCTTTTTCTTGACAATCAGCAAGCTTTCCCGGCAATCCCATACTGTCCAGTACACCCTTACGTCGAGTTAATTCACGTGCTTTTCTAGCTGCTTCACGTGCTCTGGCTGCATCGATGATTTTGTTGCAGATCATTTTTGCATCACTTGGGTGCTCAAGTAAAAATTCTGAAAGTTTTTGTGTCACGATTTCTTCCACAACAGGGCGCACTTCAGATGACACAAGTTTTTCTTTTGTTTGTGATGAAAATTTGGGTTCAAACAGCTTTACCGATAGGACACAGGTCAATCCCTCACGCATATCATCACCTGTCGTATCAACCTTAGCCTTTTTGGCCAATTCATTTTTTTCGATATAGCTATTGAGCGTGCGCGTCATCGCAGCTCGCAATCCAGTCAAGTGGGTGCCCCCATCCTTTTGAGGAATGTTATTTGTGAAACACAAAACTTGTTCAGTATAACTATCATTCCACTGCATCGAGACTTCTACCACCATATTATCTTTCATGCCATTAGCGTAAAAGATGGCAGGATGCAAGACTGTCTTTGTTCGATTGATATATTCGACAAAATTACGAATACCCCCTGCGAAAGAAAATACTTCTTCCTTATCATTACGCTGATCAATCAGTTTAATTTTGATACCATTATTCAGAAAAGAAAGCTCACGTAATCGCTTTGCGAAGATATCATAGTGAAAGGTTATATCACCGAAAATTTCCTTACTTGCCAGAAAATGGACTTCAGTTCCATGCTTTTCAGTTTCACCTATCACACTTAACGGTGAAAGCGGCACACCTTTATGAAATTCTATGTAATGAATTTTCCCTTCACGTCGAATTGTCAAACGCAACCATTCTGACAGTGCATTTACTACGGACACGCCGACGCCATGCAATCCTCCCGATACTTTGTAGGAATTGTCATCAAACTTTCCACCCGCATGTAATTCGGTCATAACGATTTCTGCCGCTGATCGTTTCAATTCATCATCCTGCTTTATTCCAGTGGGAATACCACGACCATTGTCGTGCACACTAACAGAATTGTCAGGGTGGATGATCACGATAATTTCGTCACAGTGACCAGCCAAGGCCTCGTCGATGGCATTATCGACTACTTCAAATACCATATGATGTAGCCCAGTGCCATCACTGGTATCGCCGATATACATACCAGGACGTTTACGAACAGCATCAAGCCCTTTTAGAATTTTGATGCTATCTGAATTATATTCGCGAGATTTACTGGGGTTTTTTTCGTTTATCATGCTTGATCACTTTTAGTAGTACTTGTTGAAAAAATATTTTGCCTAATAAAAATAATTTGGGGATTTTTTTCTTTTTTTACAGTCGCATCGGCATCACAACATATTTAAAATGATCATTCCCTGGAATGGTTATCAAAGTACTACTATTGGCATTTTCAAAAGCACATTGAACGCTGTCATTATTGAGATTATTCAGTACATCCAATAAATAAGTAATATTAAAACTGATATCGATAGTATCTTGGTTATAGTCAATTTCGAGATCTTCTTGGGCTTCTTCTTGTTCACTATTTTTACAAACGATACTTAACACGCCACTTGAAATAACTAGTCTTACTCCTCGAAATTTTTCACTCGCATTGGATAGGATGGCAACTCGTTGCAACCCTTGCAGAAAGCTTTGGCGATTTATACTGAATTGTTTGGTATTATTTATAGGAATCGCACGATTGAAATCTGGAAATTTTCCTTCGATAACTTTGGAAATCAATACAACATCAGAAAAGATAAAGCGTATCTTTTTTGGAAAGATTTCGATAGCAACAGGCTCATCATTATCATTAAGCAATTTTGAAAGTTCCTGCACGGTTTTCCGAGGAATGATTGTTTCTTTTCTTTCCCATTCATTTTCCAATTCAATAGAACTATAGCTAAGACGATGACTATCAGTAGCTATAACCTTCAATTGGTTGCCTTCGATTAAAAGTAATAAACCATTCAGATAATAGCGAATATCCTGCTGTGCCATAGCATATTGGACTAAGTGAAGAAGATTTTTAAAATTTTGTTGCGAGAGTCTAAGTGCGATCTCAGGAATCTCTTCCTTAGTCATTCTCGGAAAATCATCTGCAGAAAGTATTTGCAAACTGAAACGGCTTTTATCTGCATTAACCTGTAGCCGATTATCAATTTTTGATAGGGTAACTTCTGTATTGGAAGGAAAAGTACGCAAGATATCTAACATCTTTTTTGCTGAAACAGTAACAGCGGAGAATTCCTGTGCGATCACCGTTTCAGAAGCATGAAAATACGTTTCAATTTCTATTTCAAGATCAGTAGTTACAAAAATAATCTTTCCATTCTCTTTCTTGATAAGGACGTTGGAAAGTATTGGTAAAGTATGACGCCGTTCGACAATACCACTGACAGTTTGCAAAGGTTTTAGCAAAAAATCCCGGTTAGCTTTTATTAAATTCATAAAATTTAAATTTCAATAATAATATATAAAGATAAGGTAATTCTGGTATATCTTAAAAAATAAATTAAAAATCAATGATATAAATGGAATTTTTGCCTTGTATAAAATAAGAATTTTAATTGGATAATTTGTGGATAAATTTAAGAATTTAATTTTAGTTACAGTTATCCCCAAATTATTCAAATTTTATTTACAAACTATCGGCGTCAACCCCGCAGAATATGCAATAAAGCGTTAAAATCACGGCTTACAGTGGGGTCAGAAGAGCGTAATTCTGTGATTTTTCGGTGGGCATGTAATACGGTTGTATGATCTCGTCCTCCGAAGGCTTCACCGATATCAGGTAAGCTTAATTGCGTGAGTTCTTTTGCAATTGCCATAGCAATTTGCCTAGGTCTTGCCACGATGCGCGTACGTTTTTTAGAGTACATCTCAGCTACTTTGATTTTGTAGTAATCAGCAACAGTTTTTTGGATATTCTCGATGGAAATTTGTCGATTCTGGACGGCTAACAAATCTTTCAATGCCTCTTTCGCTAACTCCAAGGAGAGAGGATGACCTGTAAAACGAGAATAAGCCAGTATTCGCTTTAGAGCACCTTCCAATTCACGAACATTGGAGCGGATATGCTTAGCGACAAAAAAAGCGACATTTTCATCTAGAGCGATTTTTTCTATCGATGCCTTCTTCAATAGAATAGCCACCCGCATTTCTAACTCTGGTGGTTCAACTGCGACTGTTAAACCCCAGCCAAATCTTGATACAAGACGCTCTTCTAAACCTGATATTTCTTTTGGATAACTATCGCAAGTGATGATAACTTGTTTATGAGCTTCAACTAGTGTATTGAAAGCATAGAAAAATTCTTCTTGAGTGCGCGTTTTGCCACCAAAAAACTGAACATCATCAACAAGTAAAACGTCTAGCGAGTGATAATACAATTTGAATTTATCAAATGACTTATGTTGGTAGGCACTGACTACATCAGAAACATATTTTTCAGCATGAACGTAGCGTACTTTTGCTTCATGATCGTTTTCTAAGACATAATTACCAATAGCTTGAATTAAATGCGTTTTGCCTAACCCAACTCCACCATATATGAATAACGGGTTATAAGCGATTCCAGGACGTTCGGCAACCTGGATTGCACCAGCCCGAGCGAGTTGATTGGCTTTCCCAGTAACAAAGCTATCAAAAGTAAAATTTGGGTTAAGATGACTAGCATTTCTTTTTTTGGGTACAGGCTTAGTAGCAAGTGACTGGACAGAGTTATTGTTTACATTGCGTGAATTTTTGTCGTCAGAGATTTTTGCTTCAACTGTATTTCCAATTATTAACTGAAAGTGAATTTTCTTAGAAAAATGTTGTTGAGCCATCACCTCAATATGAGGTATAAAATTGTCTTTAACCCATTGTAGGACGAATCGATTCGGTGCAATCAATACTGGTTGATCGTCACAACTTCCAGAAATATCTAATTGTAATGGTTTAATCCAGGTATTAAATTGTTGGGCATTTAGCTCTTTCTTGAAATGCTTAAGACAAGAGTACCAGAAAGTTTCTATTGCCTGCATAAGTGGAAGATTCTAGTTAATCTGAAATTTATCTTAAACTGCAATTTTTACATGGTGTATTCTACACTGATGTATGAATATGCGTGGAAATCTCATTTCCAAAAATTCTAAAAGTGCTTGATCATTAGAACAAAGTTTGCACTTTTAAAGAGGAGGATTGATACCAAATTTTTGAGAGGCCGTCGTTTTGTAATCAACAATAGTATAATAAAGCGCTTGTGATTTAGTATTTTTCGTGTGGAAATAAGCTTATTATTTATTATAGGCGCCGTGTTTATCAATATGAAGTTACTTTTCGATTCTTGCTATTAGTGCTTATAACAGCAGCACCAAATTCCAATTTTAAAAATATATAAGGAATTGTTGATGAGCTTGGATATCGGCCAAAAATCAGCGTCCTTACAGCCTGCCGTCTCTGCACATGATCTTGGTAAATGTTATCAGCTATATGCACAACCTAAAGATCGTTTAAAGCAGTTTTTATGGCGTGGTAGACGCCAGTATTACCGGGAGTTATGGGCTCTACAGGGAATCAATCTAGAAATAATGCCGGGTGAAGTAATAGGAATTATTGGGCGCAATGGCTCAGGTAAGTCAACTTTATTACAACTCATTTGTGGCACATTGACACCAACCTGTGGCAAAGTAGAGGTAAATGGCCATTTGGCAGCCTTACTGGAACTAGGAGCTGGATTTAATCCGGAGTTTACTGGGCGTGAAAATATCTGGTTAAATGCCGCCATTCTGGGCCTAACTCAAGAAGAAATCGCAGATCGAATCGAACAAATTATCGATTTTTCAGAAATTCGGCATTTTATTGATCAACCGGTCAAAACTTATTCGAGTGGAATGTATGTGCGATTGGCGTTTTCGGTAGCAGTGAGCATTGATCCTGATATTCTGATCATTGATGAAGCATTATCAGTTGGCGATGGTTCATTTGCACGAAAATCTTTTAATCGCATCATGCAATTGAAAGAAAGTGGCAAGACGATCTTATTTTGTTCCCATTCTCTTTTCCAAATTGAGTCAATGTGTTCCCGGGCGCTTTGGATCAATCAGGGTAAGCTGATGGCAGAAGGGGATGTAAAGCATGTGGTATCTGCTTATCAGACATTTTTAGACAGAAGTGTCCTAGCTACAACCGAGCAAGCTACTGCACCTCGCGAGGAAGTTGTACCGGCTAATTCGCCCCCTACTGGTGGATATGTGAGTGGACATGCGCGTTTGGATAAAGTAGATGTTGATATCGAGGGAAAAAGTTCTTGTGACGCTATTGTTAAAAGTGGTCAATCCACGGTTAGGGTGAAAGTATCGTTTGTTTCTGATCCTGCGATTCCCTGTCCGACAGTTGCGGTTACACTGCATGCCATGGATGGACGTATGCTCACGAGTGCAGCTACTTGGGAAGATCAGGTTACATTGGAGCGTACTCATAATGGGGCTGGACAGATTAGTGCTGTTTTTGAGCGCTTGCCCTTACTCAAAGGGGAGTATTTGATCAGTGTTTATCTACTTTGCGAGCAGGGTATACATCTATATGATTCAGCAAACGGGGTGGCTACGTTGCGTATAGAACAGGAAGGAAGATTGCAGGGTTATTTTGCTGTACCGCATATCTGGAGAGTTGATGATGGAAAATAAGGAACTCCAGTTTGATCGATTGTCCCGCTTGGATCTAAACAGAGTATCTCCCAATAACAGAGCCCTTCCTTTTTCTCCCCATGGTAATAATGTCTATATAAGCTCTGATACTTCTTCTCCCTATAAGGATTTAGCTTTTCCACTTAATGTTTATGCTCATGCTTTGTTGCTTCAAGAAGGTCAAGCGGATTATTTGCATTATGGATTGTTCCAGGAAAATCAAACCGATCTTTGCGCAGCGCAGCAATATTCAACAGATTTGCTTTTGAATCGCTTGCCTTCTGCACCTTGTCGCATCCTGGAAGTGGGGATAGGTCTGGGAACAACATTTTCTTTACTTACCCAGAAAGGGTATCAGGTTAACGGCATCACGCCGGATGCTCAACAAATCACACTGATACATAAACGCTTAGGCACACAAGCACAAGTGGCTTGCCAGCGTTTGGAGGATTTTGAAGCAGCGCAAGATAGTTTTGATGTCCTTTTATTTCAGGAGTCTGCTCAATATATTGAACCATTAGTCATTTTTAACAAAGGGTTGGATTTACTACCAGAAGGCGGTAGCTTGCTCATAGTTGACGAATTTGCTTTGCGTCGAGTCGAAGCCGGTGTGGAAGGATTGCATTTGCTAAGTGATATGCTGGCATTAGCCACTCGCTTGGGATTTGAATTGGTTGAACAGCTAGATTTATCTAGAATGGCCGCACCTACACTGGATTATTTGCTTCGTGTGACGACGCTACAGCGGCAACGGTTGATGAATGATCTTTCCTTGAATGCTGAGTGTCTTGAGAAACTGGACGAATCTAACCAGCTATATCAAGAAAAATATGCGTGCGGACGATTTGGCTATGCATTACTGCACTTCAGAAAAAAACAGCAACCGCGGTGGCGTTTGCGTTTACTCGAAAAAAATCAGGTTCCTGATATGCTAACTTTATTTGAGCAAACTTTTGGTCACAGCATGACCCCTGCTATGTGGCACTGGAAATATGGTACAGGGCGAGGTCGTGCAATCGGAGTATGGCATGAGAATCAATTAATTGCTCATTATGGCGGTATCGTTCGGAAAATTTTTTATTTTGGTCAACCGCAAATAGCAGTCCAGATTGGTGATGTTATGGTCGATTCAGCAAAACGTGGCACTTTGACAAAAAAAGGCCCCTTTTTCCTGATGGCGGCTACCTTTCTGGAACGCTATATAGGCTATGGTAAGCCATATTTGCTAGGATTTGGATTTCCCAACGAACGAGCCATGAAAGTAGCAGAACGGCAGGGATTATATGTTGAAACGGGGCAAATGAGTGAGATAGAGTGGCAGCCCTTAGCCAAAACACCGCGATGGCTAACGCGATTACATGTTGTGGATAGCTCCAACGTTAATGAAGCCTGGATTGCTACGGCGATTGCTCAATGTTGGCAAAGTATGGTTGCGGATTTGCAGGAGGCGTTAGTCGGCGTGCGCGATTGGACATACTTGCGCGATCGCTATCTCAGTCATCCTCACCAGCATTACCAGATTGTATTGGTAATCAATCGATTTGGTAGGAAAGTACGCGGAGTGTTAGTGCTGCGACATAATCCAGAAGGTTGTGAAATCACCGATCTCGTTTCGCCATTAAAGGAAATTCCGTTACTAATAATACATGCAAGAAGGATAGCGGGTATGAGTGGTCATCATCGGTTAAGTTGCCAAATTACCGAAAATTTTGCTTCGTATTTTGTTGCGACAGGCGGTATTCAGCAAGCGTTACCTATTCGTATTCCAGCCAATGCCTGGAGTGCCGGTCCAGCGCTAGAGACGCTACGTAATCGCTGGTGGCTGATGAGCGGGGATATGGATTTCAGGTGAAAACAGCTTGACTGTTTTATCATCGTTTGGAGTGTTTATTCATTGAGCGAGAGAAGTTATTGGAAAATTTACTTATTCCCTATCAAGCGACGTCATTCATTCCCTGTAAAAATGTATTAGTGTTGGCACCTCATCCAGATGATGAAGTATTCGGATGTGGAGGGGCCATCATGCGCCATGTTGAACAAGGTATTCCAGTTCGTGTCGTTGTGGTTTCGGATGGTGGTTATGGCGTTCTTGCAGAGGAACATGCAAATTATACGCTTCAACGTCAGCGTGAATGTGAGGCTGCTGCCAAAATATTGGGGTATGGTAGTCTGGTTTTCTGGTCATATCGAGATCGAGAGGTCTGCTATAGTGAGAAACTGGTCCAGGAAATTTTGACTGCTATCAATGAAACAGAGGTTGATCTGATTTATGCTCCTTCTGTTTGGGAGATGCATCCAGACCATCGTGCAGTGGGAATGGCAGCAGTTGAAGCTGTACGGAGAATGGGTAAAGCGATTCAATTAGCGTTATACGAAGTGGGGATGCCGTTGCGTCCGAACTGTTTGCTGGATATCAGCGATCTTGCTGAGCGCAAGATGATGGCGATGCAATGTTTTGTTTCGCAGAATGAAAAGCAGCGCTACGATCTGGATATTGCTGCGCTTAATCGCTATCGGACTTATACGCTACCTGCTGAAGTGACTGCTGCCGAGGCTTATTTTCTGGTTGCTGCCGAAGAGTTGGCCAATGATCCGCTCAAACTTTATCAATCTGAGCACATGCGTCAGAAAGAGTTGGGATTGGCACTAGATAGCCGGGATAGACCTTTGGTCAGTGTCATCATTCGTAGCATGGATCGCCCTACCTTGCTGAAAGCTTTGGATTCAATAGCATTACAAACTTATTCGAATATCGAAATCGTTGTGGTTAATGCCAAAGGTGTTGACCATCATAAAATGGATGAATGGTGCGGACGTTTTCCTCTAAGCTTGACCAGTAACGCTGAGCGGCTGGGCCGCAGCCGAGCAGCTAATGTGGGTCTTGAAGCCGCCAAAGGGAAATATCTGATTTTTCTGGATGATGACGACTGGCTGCATCCGCAACACATTACGCGTTTGGTAGATAGGCTCCAGGAACATCCTGAGGCAGTTTTAGCCTATGCAGGGGTTGAATGCTTGCGCGGTGAACCTGCGCAGCGTACCCATGTATTTGATGCGGCGTTCTCGCGAGCGCGGCTACTCATGGAAAATTACATTCCCATTCACGCTGCTTTGTTTGTTCACCGAGCATGGGAGCAGGGTTGTCGCTTTGACGAGAGTTTTGATTTACACGAAGACTGGGATTTCTGGTTGCAACTCCTACAACTGGGTGAGTTTGTGCACTGCCCTGGCGTCAGTGCTAGCTATCGCATAGATAATATGGGTTCAGGCATTTGGAGAGATCAGCAACGTATTCAAGCGAGCGTGCAGCGAATCCTAGAAAAATGGTGGCATTGCTTGAACGCACAGGTAGTATTAGTTAATCTGCAAAGCCTTCGGGAAGACTTACACCGCAGTCGAGTAGAGCTCGATAGCTTTCATCAGCAGGCAGCGACCCAAGAGGAAGCGCTGAATCATGCACTCAGCGAATCAAAGCGCTATGCAGATGCATTACGCGAGCAGCTTAATATTAAAGAGTTGGAACTTAAGATTGCTCATGAGCACCTTCATAGTAAAGAGTTGGAGCTTAAGTCTGCTCATGAGCATCTTCATAGTAAAGAGTTAGAACTCAAGGCTGCTCATACCGAATTAGCTCTTCTTCAGCGTTTTACGCTACGTCATATCATGCGTCGTTTGCTTGGACGCCATTGAATTTTATCTTAGCCGTCGCGAGTAATAATGAATCCTTCCACTTGTTTATTTACCATAGTTTCGCGCAATTACTTGCACTTTGCTTGTACTTTAATGGAAAGTGTAGCCGAATATGCTCCATGGATGGAGCGAGTAGTCTGTCTATGTGACAGCGCTGAAGAAATCGATCCACAGGACTATAACTTCCGCTTGATGACATTGCGTGATTTGCCAATACCAGAAATCGATGCTTTTATTTTTCAGTACACCATATTAGAGCTGAACACCGCAATTAAACCATTTGTGTTCGAGTACCTGGCTCAGCGTGAACACTATCAGCAGATTTTCTATTTCGATCCTGATATTCGTGTGTATAGCTCACTCCAGCCGATGAGCGAGATTTTACAAAATTGCCAGATTTTGCTGACACCCCACCTCAGTGACTGGTTAGACGATGGCAAACACCCTAAAGAGCTTTCAATTTTGCAAAGTGGTAGTTATAACCTCGGCTACATCGGTTTGCGCAATACACCCGAAGCACTAAAGCTGATGAAGTGGTGGCAGTCGAAGATGTTGCGCGAATGCGTGGTGGATATTCCACGTGGTCTGTTCGTCGATCAGAAGTGGATGGATATGGTGCCGGGTATGTATGACGGGGTACATATTGAACGCCATCCGGGTTGGAATACTGCTTATTGGAATATCAATCACCGCACTGTATTACACGAGCAGAATGGTTACACCGTCAATGCACAGCCATTGGTGTTCTTTCATTTTTCTGGCGTGAGTCTAGATGGTAAAACCTTCAGCAAGCACCAAGATCGCTACACTTTGCAAAATCTCACACCAGCAGTGCGCGAATTGATGGAGGGCTATGTGGAAGCACTGCGGAAACATGAGGGCGCGCGCTATGGCAAGATTCCTTATGCGTTTGCCAAATTCAGTGATGGTACGCCTATTCCTGATTCTGCCCGAGTAATTTTCCGCGAGCAGCGTGATTATCTGAGTTTTAATCTGGCACAGACTGAAGGCGAGCAAGCGTTTATTGAATATCTCAATCAGCCCGCGGTGGAAATTGGCCGCAGCCACCCGCTGATTACTCGACTAGCGTACAAGCTTTATCAACAACGTTCCGACCTGAAGCTTGCTTTTCCCGATGTGTTAGGTGTCGATGCGCTGCGTTATGCCAATTGGTTTGTGAGCAACGCTACCGAGCAGGCTAAAATTGCTGAGCGTTTTGTCGAGCCCATCCGCCATCGAATGCAAGAGCAAACGGTTAATTCAACATCCGCTGGCGGTATTACAATGGCACCTCCGACCACCGTAGCAACGCCTAACCCAACTTTGCTATTACGACTAAATGCAGCCCTGTGGCGAAACCTATACCGTGTAGCATGGCGTGGACGTGGCCTATTCCGCCACTTTGTCGGATATAACATCCGCCATAAATTGCACGCTTGGTTATTACGTTCTGCTTTTGAAATCAAGACCCCTCAAACGACTCCTCATCCTGTGCGTTCAGAAGACCGCCATGGGGGCTTGAACGTGGTCGGTTATTTGTTCGCTGAAAGCGGTGTTGGGCAATCTGCTCGTTGTACGCTCATTGCTACCCAAGCTGCTAATGTAGAGATTGCAGCATTGGATTTTCGTGTTGGTAATGTCTCCCGGATGAATGCTGAGATTAAAGTACCATTAGCAGGGCAACCGCGGTTTGCGGTTAACCTCCTGCATATCAATGCTGATCAAATCCCGCTAGCATATGAGCACTTGGGATCAGAGTTTTTCCGTGGACGCTACAATATTGGATATTGGGCATGGGAGCTACCGGAGTTTCCAGAAACATGGAGTCAGGCTACACAACTACTTAATGAAGTGTGGGTACCGTCGTTTTTCTGCCAAGAGGCAATCTCAGCCAAAATCGATCGGCCGGTGCTGCGTATACCACATTGTATAGAAGCACAGCCATTGAGCAGGTTCAGGCGGGCTGATTTAGGCATGCCAGAGCATGGCTTTTTATTCGGCTTCATGTTCGATGTGCTTAGCGTAGCCGAACGTAAAAACCCGCTGACGATATTAGATAGTTTTCGCCGTGCTTTTGGCCGCAATCGACAAGATGTGCGCTTAGTACTCAAGTTAATGAATACCGGGCATAATCCCGAGTTTATGCGAGCACTGCAAGAGCGTATTGATGGTGATAACTCAGTAGTAGTGCTAGAAGCCTATTTCAACCGCGAGCAAATCAACGGCTTTCTGCAAAACCTAGATTGTTACGTTTCGCTGCACCGCTCTGAAGGCTTTGGTTTGACCTTGGCCGAATCGATGCTACTGGGTAAGCCAGTAATTGCCACCGGCTGGTCGGGTAATATGGATTTCATGACCCCATGGAATTCACTGCCCGTCCGTTACGAACTAGTTGAATTGCAACAAGACTATGGTCCTTATAAACGTGGCTGCCACTGGGCAGAGCCGTCGTCAGAACATGCGGCGGAATGTATGCAAGTGCTGTTCAACGATCCACAACTATGTGCCCGGATCGGTGCAGAGGCGCGCCGGACCATTGAGCTGGATTTTTCACCGTCAGCTGTGGGGGAGCGTATCCGCACCCGGTTAGCTAGACTGGAATCAAGTTATTAACGCATGGCACAATTGTTGATCCTGCTGGCGAGCTATCAGGGAACAGCGTTTCTTGATCAGCAGCTTCACAGTATTCGCTGCCAAACCTATCGCGACTGGCGGTTATTAGTGCATAACGACGGCCCCGACGCTACTGCTGCTGCCTTAGTCGCTCGGCATGCGATGCAAGATCCGCGGATTGAATGGCTGGCTCCCATGTCTAAGCAGCGCCTCGGCGTGTGTAATAATTTTGGATTCTTGTTGACTTACGCTCAGCAGCACGGCTGTCGCTATTTTGCGTTGGCAGATCAAGATGACGTGTGGTTTGAAGATAAATTAGAGTGCCAAATGATGCTGCTGCAACAAGCCGAGCAGCGCTTGGGATCATCTGTTCCCTTGTTGGTGCATAGTGACTTACGATTAGTAGATGCACAACTTCAACCGTTGGCTATATCATTTATGCAGCAACGTGGCTTAAACCCGCAGCCCAATTTAGCTACACTACTAGCACAAAATAGTGTCACGGGTTGCACCTGCATTGGCAATCAAGCCTTACTCCAGTTAGCTCTGCCGCTGCCAGAGTGTATTGCGATGCATGACTGGTGGTTGGCCTTGTGTGCCCAGGCAGGTGGCGAACTATTATATCTAGCTAAACCAACTGTTTATTATCGTCAACACCCAAAAAATGCAGTGGGGGCAGGATTAATACCAGCTCACTTTGGTAGTATTATTTACCGTACCCAGCAGGCATTTCGCGCTAGCTTTGCTCAAGCAGCGGCACTACAAGCACGGCTGACAGCAGATAAACCAGCGATGAGCATACTTCAGCAGTACGCAGCATTGCCGCAAAGCTCATACCTGCAACGAGGTAGTCAGTTTCGGCGTTTGGCAATAAAACGGGCAGGCCTAATGGCTGATTGGTTTTATCGTTTACAGCTACTATTGCTTTAGCTCGTGATTCGTTCCATAAAAATAATGATAAATCCCAGACTGGCCGAGTCGTGTATTAAATTCAATCTAGATAGAAAGTTGAAAGCAACATAAACTAACTGCAGACGTTTTTTAAGAATCTAGCAATAAGCAATTATCTACACAACACATCATAATATGAAAATGACTGGATCCATGAATATAATCACAGAGTCCTATGCTAAAACAGAAATTTAGCCGAAACCGATGGATAAATAATTTAAACCCATGCGTTTCTGTAGTGATTGTAAATTATAACGCCGGATTGTTGCTTACAGATTGTGTTGACGCAGCTTTAGAGCAGACCCAGCAGGTAATCGTTGTCGATAATGCTTCCTCTGATTCAAGTTTGTCTGAACTAACAAGAGAGTTTCCATCAGAGCATCGCTTGCAAATTATTCGTCTTGACAAGAACGTGGGGTTTGCTGCAGGCTGTAATATTGGTCTTAAAGCGGCCACAGCATCTTTTATTTTGTTTCTGAATCCAGATTGTATATTAGCGCCTGGTGCCGTTGACAGATTGTTGCAAGTAATAAAGCAAGATAACTATATAGGTATGGTCGGTGGTCGACTACTTAATTCAGATGGAAGTGAACAAGGCGGTAGTCGGCGCGCAATCCCGACTCCCTGGCGTTCACTGGTGCGGGCACTGGGGCTGTATCGCTTAGCTAAATATTGGCCGTGCCTTTTTTTTGATTTTCATTTACATCAGCAACCTTTACCAGAGAAACCGATTGAGATCGAAGCGATCTCCGGCGCGCTGATGCTGGTTCGTCGGCAAGCAATCGAAGAGGTTGGTACCTGGGATGAAGATTATTTTCTTCATTGTGAAGATCTGGACTGGTGCATGCGTTTTCGACAGAGAGGCTGGAAAATCATATTTGTTCCTGATGTACAAATATTGCACCACAAGGGAGCGTGTAGTCAGGCCCGCCCAATTTTTGTTGCGTGGCATAAACACCGAGGGATGATGCGTTTTTACCAGAAATTTTTTCATGATCAATATCCAGCTATTTTGATGTGGCTGGTTTTTATAGGTGTATGGATGCGTTTTGCAGCAGTCGTAACCTTTCACACAATCAGCTATCTTGGTAGTTTAGCGGGATTACGTCGTGGCTAATCAGTGCATGGGGGTATTGGGCGCGACCAGCTCTGTTGGGAAGTGTGTATTATCGTTGTTAGAGCAGCATGGCTGGCAGACAGTGGCATTTTCCCGTCAGCGGGTTAAAGCTGAAATTATGCAAAAGAACCCGACAGTGACTTGGTGCCAGTTAGAGCATGAGTCCATGATAAAAAATCAAGGAAAATTATGGTCAGGTGATAAAAAAATAACTTCGTGGATGTATTTGGCACCAATCTGGACTTTGCCCACTTATTTCGATTTTCTGACAATACAGGGAGCACAAAGAATCGTGGTATTGTCTTCAACAAGTATCTTTACCAAAGATGATTCTTCCGATAGTGAAGAAAAGAAAGTGGTGCAACGCCTCACCGAAGGAGAAGCGAATTTACGTGCGTGGGCTGAACAGTGCGGCATAACCTGGATTATTCTACGTCCGACACTCATTTATGGACAAGGTCGTGATAAAAATATTTCCGAAATAGCCCGATTTATTCGCCGCTTTAAATTTTTCCCGTTACTTGGACGTGCCAATGGTTTGCGCCAGCCGGTTCATGTAGAAGATGTCGCTGCTGCCTGCTTTGCTGCATTTTTAGCAAATAAAATAGTCAATCGGGCATATAATATCAGTGGTGGGGAGAAACTTACTTATCGTGATATGATCAAACGGGTCTTTAAAAGATTAGATCAATCTCCTTATTTGTTAACGATACCTTACTGGACATTTCGATTGGCAGTAAATACCTTGCGGCGATTACCGCGTTATCGTCATTGGACAGTGGCGATGGCTGAGCGAATGAATCGTGATTTAATCTTTGATTATTCAGAAGCAGCATGTGATTTTGGCTACGCACCCCGGCCGTTCCTATTGGCGAAAAAGGATTTACCTTGATGACTGATTCAGAAAAACATTCTTTTCCCGAGAGAAAAATATCATAAATAACCCAATAATTTTGCCGCTAAAAAGTAAAAGTAAACTTGCTTTTATAGTCAAGCTAAGTAATATTCACAATAAATAGTCTTTTTCCATAACAGAGCAGCGGATTTTTCTGGGATATTAGGTGTTCCAGAAATTTTGTTACTCATAGCATATTTTAGATGAAAGCAAAAAGTACGCCTTATAACGAACTTGTCGAAGTATTAATCAGTTTTAAGCGCACATTTCGTACTGTTGGTGTTTTCAGTGCAGTTATTAATTTGCTGATGCTGATGCCAGCCTTATATATGATGCAACTTTATGACAGCGTAGTTACTAGCCGCAACGAAATGACATTGTTGATGTTAACGTTGATCGCACTGGGCGCTTATATATTCATGGGCGCACTGGAGTATATACGCAGCTTAGTTTTGATACGAGTAGGTGCGCAGTTTGATCTGAAAATGAATAAGCGCATTTATACCGCAGCTTTCGAACAAAGCTTGCGGCAAGGAAACAGTAATGCGGGTCAGGCTTTACAAGATTTGACCAATATACGTCAATTTTTGACTGGTCATGCCTTATTTGCTTTTTTTGATGCACCGTGGTTCCCGGTTTTTCTTATAGTCATTTTTCTATTTAATGTTTGGCTGGGTGTGCTTGCTTTGCTTGGCACAACAGTTATAGTGTCGCTTGCCTACATCAACGAAAAAGTATCACACAAACCGCTAGCTGAGGCCAATGCCATGGCAGCAGCATCGAATACATTGGCAACCAATAATTTGCGGAATGCTGAAGTGATTGAAGCAATGGGCATGCTGCCCAATTTACAGGCACGCTGGTTTAAGCTACATAGTAAGTTTTTGAATTTGCAGGCAGAGGCAAGTGAAAAATCAGGTATAGTAAGCGCCTGCAGCAAAGCTACTTCAGTTACATTACAGTCCCTGATGCTGGGATTGGGTGCGCTGCTGGTACTAGAAGACAGCATTTCTCCCGGCATGATGATTGCTGGTTCAATTTTAATGGGCAGGGCAGTTGCCCCGGTCCAGGCGCTGATCGGTGTCTGGCGGCAAATTGGCAATACTCGCAGTGCCTATGAACGGCTGACAAAGTTACTCGAAGAGAATCCAGATCGTCAGTCGGGTATGGCATTACCTAAGCCGAATGGCGTAGTCTCGGTTGAAAATATTATGGCGGTACCACCAGGATCAAAAGTGCCCGTTATTAAAGGGTTAGCATTTGCTATTGCGGCTGGGGAGGTATTGGGTGTTATTGGGCCAAGCGGGTCAGGTAAATCTACTTTAGCGCGATTGCTGGTGGGTGTATGGCCTGCTAATGCAGGTAAGGTGCGACTCGATGGCGCGGATGTGTACCAGTGGAATAAGGATGAACTGGGGCCTCATATAGGCTACTTACCGCAGGATATAGAATTGTTTGCTGGTACTATTAGTGAAAATATTGCACGTTTTGGAGAGATCGACTCTGAAAAGGTGATTCTGGCAGCTAAGCGAGCAGGGGTTCATGAAATGATTCTGAGCATGCCTAAAGGCTATGATACATTGCTGGGAGATGGCGGTGGTGGCCTTTCCGGTGGACAGAAGCAGCGCATTGGTCTGGCGCGGGCCATGTATGGTGATCCCTCACTGATTGTGCTGGATGAACCTAATTCCAATCTGGATGATGTCGGTGAGCAGGCATTATTGGCAGCAATTATTGATTTGCGCAAACGTGGTAAAACAATCGTACTGATCACTCATCGTAAAAGTATTATTACTGCCAGTACCAAACTACTGTTATTGCGCGAGGGCACGCGTCAGATGTTTGGTCCAACTGACCAGGTCTTGGCTGAAATGAGCAAACAACAGCAAGCGCAACAAACGCTGTTAGCTCAACGACAAGTTAAGGGACAGACTGCTTAATTGAAAGCAAACCCATTCGCAACGAGACTCGTTTGACTTAATTAAAATGACTAGCAAACGGAGAGATGTATAAAACCCACGAAAGTTTAATAACTTTCTCAAGTTGGGTAACTGTGCAGGAATAGAGAGATATGAAGCTCATTAGTCAAAAAGATACAACAGTGACTGAGGCTGCGGTAGTAGATGTTGCAACTCCAGTCAAGACGGATGAAACAAGCCACGCTCGCCTCGGCTGGTGGATAGTACTGGTTGGTGTGGGTGGCTTTTTGCTGTGGGCAACATTTGCACCGTTAGATAAAGGAGTACCACTTTCCGGGTCGGTGATGGTGGCGACGAATCGTAAAGCAGTTCAACATCAGACTGGCGGCATCGTGGATGATATTCTGGTAAAGGAAGGGGATGTGGTCAAGGCTGGCCAGGTGATCGTGAAGATGAATGATGTTCAGGTTAAAGCGCAGGCAGAAGTAACACGTGCTCAGCTCATCACCACCAGAGCAGTCGAAGCGCGGCTGATTGCCGAGCGGGATAATAAAGCCGAGATCGATTTTCCACCCTTTCTGCTTTCTGCAGCAGATGATCCTCGTGTAATCAGTAGTATCGCATTGCAGAAACAGTTGTTTATTTCACGGCAATCTGCACTAAAGCATGAATTAGCGGCGCTGGATGAAAATATCGCGGGCTTGAGTGTCCAATTGCGGAACTTGGAGTCTTCGCGCGCGAGTAAGAAACAGCAACTACAATTTCTGAAAGAGCAACTCGAGAATATGCGGGAATTAGCGCAAGATGGTTATGTTCCACGCAATCGTGTGCTTGAGCTAGAGGGTACACACGCGCAACTAACTGGGGATATTTTTGCCGATACCGGTAATATCGGTCGTACTCAGAGCCAAATTTCAGAACTCAAGCTCCGTCGAATCCAGCGTCTGGAGGAGCATCAGAAAGAAGTTCGGCAACAATTGACGGATATTCAACGAGAGGCCGAATCGCTTGATAGTCAGCTCTTGGCACATGATTTTCAATTGGCCAACGTGTTAGTGAAAGCACCGGTGGATGGTGTTGTGGTGGGAATAAATATATTCACGCGCGGTGGAGTTATCGGAGCAGGATTTAATATGATGGATATTGTTCCGACAGAAGATTTGCTGGTCATTGAAGGGCAAGTACCCGTTCATCTTATTGACAAAGTGCATGCTGGTCTCGACGTGGATTTCATATTTACAGCCTTCAATCAAAATAAAATTCCGCGCATACCTGGTTTTGTGACAAATGTATCGGCCGATCGCTTGACCGAGGAAAAAACAGGCACACCTTATTATCAATTGAAAGCCAAGGTTACACCAGAAGGTATGCAATTGCTCACTGATTTTCAAATACGTGCGGGGATGCCTGTAGAAATTTTTGTAAAAACGGGTGAACGTTCGATGATGAACTATTTGTTAAAACCCATTCTTAACCGACTTCATAGAACGCTTGTGGAAGAATAGCCGTGCTGCTGCGCTTATTTAAGCCATCCCTATTATCTATATTTGCGCTCACCTTATCGTGGCAGGTGGGGAGCGTTAAGGCAATGGGTTTAGTAGAAGCTTATGAAGCAGCATTAATGAATGATCCGACATTTCGCTCAGCAATTCATGAAAATGAAGCGGGTCAGCAATCAATCGCGCTTGGACGGGCTGGGCTGTTGCCGACTTTATCTATTACTCATTTGCAGTCATGGAGTCGGGGATCGCAAGCCACGGGTAATGCTCCTACATCCTCTCTGAGTTTTAATAGTGAGGTGACTACGCTAACGTTGCGGCAACCACTTTTTAATATGGAAGCAGTCGCCGGGTACGATCAAGGTTATGCGCGTGCAAATTCAAGTGAAGCTAAATTAATTAGTCAGAGTCATCAACTTATCGTACGATTGGTGGAAGCCTATGCCAATACGCTCCTTGCTCAAGATCGCCTGAATCTAGCTAAAGCAGAGCATAATGCGCTAGAAGAGTTAAAACATGTCAATGAAAATATGTTGAAGCGAGGCGAAGGTACTCAGACAGATTTGATTGAGACGGAATCCAGACACGCTTTGTCGCAAGCCAAAGTGATTGAAGCACAAGATGAACTGGAAGTTGCACGACTTGCTTTGGAAGCAATCGTAGGCAAAGAAGCAACGCTGCTTGATTCATTAACAGGCGCTTTTGAAGTACAACCGATTTATCCAGCTGATTTTGAGAGTTGGCGTGTGATTGCTCTGGAACGCAATGCTGAGCTAGTTAGTCAGCGGCATCTCGTGACATCCAGTCAACTTGAAGTAAAAAAAAGCCGCGCTGGTCATGCACCTCGTGTTGACTTGGTAGCAAGCCTGAACAGACAGAATTCTGCATCGTTTCTTTTCCCTGGTCGCAATGCAGAATTTGGAAGTGTAGGTGTGGAGGTCAATTTACCGTTGTATGCAGGGGGGCGAGTAGTTGCAACCACCAATCAGGCACAAGCAAATAAAGCGCGTGCAGAGTCTGAGCTGGATGCATTGAGTGACAGAGTTCTTATAGAATTACGAAAACAATATCAATTGCTGCAAAGTAGTATTAGGCGAATAGAGTCATTGGATTTAGCAGTTGATTCAGCGCTTTTGCTGGTACAAGCCACCGAGAAAAGTATCAAGGGAGGGGTACGCATCAATCTTGATTTGTTAAATGCGCAAAGTCAGCTTTTTTCTGCCCAAGTTAATCTGGCAGAAGCCCGATATAATTATCTGGTTGCCTATCTAAGATTACGGCTAGCGGCAGGCACGCTGGTTCTTGATGATCTAGAAAAGGTTGCTACCTATTTTGTTGCAAGAAATTGATCATCATAATTTTTGCTTACCTTGATAATTTAGGATAAGCTGTTTATCAGGTGCTGCTAATTGTCAGCAGCGTCACTTCGTAGCCGATCAGCATGATGTAGCCAAACAATATCAAATAGAGCAAATGCATGACTTGCAATCTCGTAGTCAGTTGGACGTTATGGTGAATAACAAGAAGAATCAGCGCCAGCGAAGTAAGTGCGAGCTTGAAATGAACAAACTTTTCTGTGCTGTCTTCAATCAATATTGCCATGAAGCTATTAAGCTCTATCCCTCCCCTGGCTAGAATATTAAGCGTCAATAAAGCATCCATCGCACTGAGCAAAATAATTGCAATTGTGCATAGCATGAGATGGGGTGCATATGAATCAACATAAGCGGTCCCTGCACTTGAGCGTCGTTTGTTAATACGTCTTCCTTTTTTGATTCCCAAATGATAAAGGCTGAAAAAGGGTACGTTAGCTCGACGATCCCGAGATCGCTGATCAATTATTATCTTCATACTAATCAGATGATATGTATATTTTTAACAGTGAGCTCAAAGCTCTGCTCATTGCCACCAATGGTTAAAATTGTAGCAAAATTATCATGAATAGAGATTATTTGTGTAACGTTTAGCTAGTTCAAGTGTACTGATATCCAGGTATTGCAATAAGTTGGCACTATCAGCCAAGTTTATATAGCTTCTGCCATGAAAATAAAGTTGACATTAATGCCCATAACAGGTTTTAATATGCGGTTCTATTGAGTAAGTATTATCCAATTAATAAATAATCTAAAATTAAAATGAAACGTACATACCAACCATCTGTTATTCGCAGGAAACGTACACACGGTTTCCTTGTACGCATGAGAACCCGCGGTGGCGCAGCAGTTATTCGGGCACGCAGAGCTAAAGGCCGCGCTCGTTTGAGTGTCTAGCGCCATTATTGAATGGTTAGGTGAGGAATTATTCATTCTCTAAGAAACGCCGGTTGCATAAAGCGACGGAGTTTCAGGCTGTTATTCGTTTTAGATGCACAGTTAGTGGTGAATTTCTCCAGTTCTGTGTAAAACCGAGTAATTTGGATCATCCACGACTAGGATTGATCATTGCAAAAAAGATGGAGCGACATGCAATAAGGCGAAATCGTTTAAAACGATTCTTGCGAGAAGTATTTCGCAAACACCAGCAAGAACTGGACAAAATGGACTGTGTTTTTCGGCTACAGCGCTCGTTAACTCAGATTGATTCTGTTCGCATCAGGCAGGAAGCCGAAATGCTAATACATAAACTTAGGATGAAACAATGTTGCGATTGATGATAGGTCTTATCAAACTATATCAATACTGCATTAGTCCTTTTTTTCCACCTTCCTGTCGTTTTAGCCCAACTTGTTCAAATTATGCAAGCGAGGCACTGACAAAATATGGGCTTATCAAAGGAATGATATTGAGCATAGGCCGTATTTTACGTTGTCATCCATGGAATCGGGGCGGATATGATCCTGTTCCCTAAAAAACTTTAAAAAGATTATCGCTATAACTCGTTTGGCCAGACAAGATGGAAACTAAAAAAATTGTATTGATCATCATTTTTAGCACATCGTTGCTATTTCTTTGGGATGCGTGGATAAAGGAGCGGGAGAGACTAGATAAATTGGCAGCTGGCCCAGCGGTCAGTACTGAGAATATACAGTCTAAGCAGAGCCATGATGCACTCCCTGTTCCGGGCGATACGCTAACTTCTTCCCAGCCAGATACTGCTAAGGTGCCAGGGACTGAAGGGACGCCATCAGAGGTGACACCGCGTTTGCTGGCAACAGGCGAGCAAGTTAAAGTCGTTACTGATATGGTGGTAGCAGAGATTGATACCGTCGGAGGAGATCTTCGCCGCCTGGAATTACTCAAGCACCCATCCCGTGAAAATAAAGAAATCCCTTATGCATTGCTGCAAAGCCAGGGCTCCCGCATTAGCGTGGCGCAATCAGGGCTGATTGGAGATGGGCTACCCAATCATAAGGCGGAATACAAGCTAGATTCCAATACGCATAATTACAGCTTGGCGGCTGATCAAGACAAGGTTGTCGTTCGTCTTATCGCTCCAGAAGCAAACGGCGTACAAGTTGCTAAAATCTATACTTTCCATCGTGGCAGCTATGTCATCGATGTTCAATTTGAAGTGAAAAATCTGGGAGAAGCAACAATCCGACCATTTGCTTATTTCCAGATATTACGGGATAACGTTCCAACCGCAGGCGGGACAATGATGGTTCCTACTTATCTGGGTGCTGCTATTTATACCGAGGATGGGAAGTTTCAGAAAATTCAGTTTTCTGATCTAGATAAAAATAAAGCAGATTACCCACAAAATGCAGATAATGGCTGGATTGCCATGCTGGAGCATTATTTCGTTTCCGCCTGGCTGCCAGAGCAAAAAACACCTCGAGAGTATTTTTCAAAACGGATAAGTGATAATTTATACACGGCTGGTGTGATCACACCGGTTGGTGCAATTGCGCCTGGTCAAACAGCGAGCGTAACGATGCCGCTCTATGAGGGGCCGCAGGAGCAGGATAAACTGGCAGAATTGGCACCTGGTCTGGAGCTGACAGTCGATTATGGTTGGCTTACGGTGATTGCTGTACCATTATTCTGGCTACTTTCGTTTTATCATGAGTGGGTGGGTAACTGGGGTATCGCCATCATCCTTCTGACAATGACAGTCAAGATTTTATTTTTCCCATTGTCGGCAGCGGGTTATCGATCGATGGCAAGACTGCGTTTAGTGACACCGAAGCTGCAGCGTATCCAGGAACAATACAAAAGCGATCGCCAACAAATGCACCAGGCAATGATGCAGCTGTACAAAGAAGAAAAAATTAATCCGATGGGCGGGTGTCTTCCTATCATGGTACAAATCCCGGTGTTTATTGCCCTGTTCTGGACGTTGCTTGCTGCTGTTGAGCTACGCTATGCGCCGTTCGCATTGTGGATTACGGATTTGTCTTCACCTGATCCTCTCTACGTGTTGCCGGCTCTGATGGGGATTTCGATGTTCGTTCAATCTAAATTGAATCCCAAGCCGACTGATCCAATACAGGCCAAAGTCATGCAGATCATGCCGGTCATGTTCAGTGTATTCTTCTTCTTTTTCCCGGCTGGTCTCGTATTGTATTCATTAGTGAACAATGTGCTATCGATTGCGCAGCAGTGGCAGATAACACGATTGTATGGACAACCTGCTGCAGAAACAGCAGACAAAAAGAAAATAAATGAGAAAGTAAAAGAAAAAAGAAGATCTTAAAATGTTGTTTTATAGAAGTGAGCGTATTGTGAATTCATAAGCGCTCACTCATTTCTAAGAGAAGCTTCGTTATTACAAACATTAAGTATCAAGTTACATCTATTTCTTTAAACAGTATGGTTTAAAACCTTACGTGCAAGAATCATATGCATAGCAATGACATCATTGCTGCCATCGCTACCCCCCCTGGAAGAGGGGGCATTGGTGTTATACGTGTTTCCGGGAAAAATTTGCACTCTATTGCTAAAGCCATTCTTGGTTTAATTCCTCATCCCCGTCATGCACATTTGAGTCATTTTCTTGATGAAAATGGCCATTCGATCGATCAAGGTATCGCCATTTATTATCCATCTCCGCATTCTTACACTGGCGAAGATGTATTTGAATTGCAAGGTCATGGCGGCCCGGCTGTTATCAATTTACTTTTGTCGCGTTGCCTTCAATTGGGCGCCAGATTGGCTGAGCCAGGCGAATTTACTCTGCGCGCTTTTCTTAACAATAAGCTTGATCTCGTCCAAGCAGAAAGCGTGGCGGATCTAATCGACGCGAGTACGGCAGGTGCCGCACGCTGCGCCATGCGCTCCTTGCAGGGGGAGTTTTCTGCAACTATTCAGGCATTGGTGCAAGCATTGATCGATTTGCGCATGCTGGTCGAAGCTACTCTCGATTTTCCAGAAGAAGAAATCGATTTCCTGGAATCGGCGCATGCGGCAACACAACTGCATACTATCCGTGAAAAACTGGAGTGTGTTTTACTTTCATCCCGCCAAGGCAGTCTGTTACAAGAGGGAGTAAAAGTCGTGCTGGTGGGACAGCCTAATGTCGGTAAATCTAGCCTGATGAATCGATTGTCCGGGGATGAAGTGGCAATTGTGACGGAAATACCCGGCACAACACGCGACACCATCCAGCAATTGATTCAGATCGAAGGTATACCGGTACACATTATCGATACCGCTGGATTGAGAGAAACCACGGATATCGTTGAAAAAAGTGGTATCGCTCGCACTCACGCTGTGATCAAGAAAGCAGACCTAGCGTTGTTGTTGATTGATAGCCGCTATGGCCTGACTGACGCAGATCAGAAGATATTGCGAAGCTTGCCTGCTGACCTGCCGCTACTCACGGTCTTTAACAAAATCGATTTATTGAGTGAAAGTGCTCGCATCGAGGAGAAATCAGGTAGGCCTATTATCTATCTTTCTGCTAAAACGGGCATTGGCCTGGAATTATTACGCATGAAAATGCTCGAGATGATCGGTTGGCAATCCAATATCGCAGGTGAAGGCATGTTCATGGCGCGACAACGACATCTGCAAGCGCTGAGCAAGGCCAGAACACATCTTAATAATGCAACTCCATGGGTGGAAAGCGGAAGACAGTTAGAGTTATTGGCGGAAGAATTGCGGCTGGCACAACTCGCGTTGTCATCGATTACGGGAGAATTCACCGCAGACGATTTATTAGGTGAGATTTTTTCCCGGTTTTGCATTGGAAAGTAACTACATTTTAATCGTGAATCAGCAGGAAGAAATATTCATAAACTAAAACTCATTGGAGATGAATCATGTTACTCACAAGTACTCCCAATATCGATGGTAAGCGTATTACGAAATACTGCGGTATCGTTGCTGGTGAAGCGGTGTTGGGCGCCAATGTTTTGAAGGATCTTTTTGCGGGCGCCCGGGATTTTATCGGCGGGCGCTCTGGAATCTACGAGAAAGAGCTTTAGTGTGCTCGCGATATTGCCTTAGAACCTGTTCACGATCATGTGAATGTCGTAGACTCTGGGGATGAGGAAGAGATACCCAAGCGACATTAGCCGAGAGGCATTTGAAGATATCCGGCCTCTGTTGGAGAGTGTGCGCAAGCAGACGAAGCCAAGGACGGTTGATTTATATGAAGTATTTTGCGGCGTACTGTATTTGCTGAAAAGCGGGTGCCAGTGGCGGATGCTGCCGAGTGAATTTCCCAAGTGGCGAACGGTCCATGCGTACTTTTCCAAGTGGAGTGAGCTTGGTCCAGATGGCGAAAGTGCTCTGGAACGGGCTTTTAAAAAATGTAGTTGGCGTGGTCCGTACAAAAAAGGGGCGCAAATCCTCGACGAGCTTTTTGATCGTCGACGCACAAAGTGTAAAGAACACGGATAGCGCTAATGCCAAGGGCTACGATGCAGGAAAGAAAGTGTCGGGGGATCAAGCGCCACATCGCAGTCAATACACAAGGACTTCCCCATGCGATTGCCGTCACAACCGCTGATGTAACGGATCGCAAGGGTGCTCTCCTTGCGCTCGGACGTTGTGCAGCAGAATTGCGGCAAGTGCAACGCATTCTGGCCGATGGCGGATACCAAGGCCAATCTTTCGCCACGGCGGTAGAGCAGCTACTCGGAGCCAAGGTGCAGATTGCCAAACGGAGCAAACTTCACACCTTCGCCGTCATGCCGCAACGCTGGGTTGTCGAACGCTCTTTTGCTTGGCTGGAAAAATGCCGGCGACTATGGAAAAACTGCGAGCGAAAACTCAACACCAGTTTGCAGTTTATACATCTGGTCTTCTTGGCTCTCCTGCTTAAAAGATCGTGAACAGGCTCTTAGAAGAACTGCAGGAACGTGCCCAAGAGCTCGGTGCTAACGCCGTGATTGGAATCGACATCGATTACGAAGTACTCGGTAAGGAAAATGGAATGCTGATGGTTTCTGCTAGTGGGACCGCGGTTTTCATTGAGTAAAAATGATCAGGCAATTGAGTTGCTATTTCCTGCTTTGTCTGTTGCTCCCGGCGTGTACCAATCCGCCATAAGATATTGATCCTGTAGATAATTTTCAGCCAGGCCGTTACCTGGGCAAATGGTACGAAATTGCTCGGTTTGATCATTCCTTCGAGCGTGGTTTGAGCGATGTGTCTGCTCATTACCGGCTGCTGCCAGATGACAATGTGAGGGTATCAGCCGGAGATATGATGTCCAGTAAAGGCACGTGGCGTGAGGCAGTCGGTCTGGCAAAATTCAAAGGGGAGCCGGACCGTGGGTTCCCTCAAGGTATCGTTCTTTGGTCCCTTTTACGAAGACTATCACATCGTTGTACTCGATAGGTAGGATTACTGTTGGGCGCTGATTGTCGGTTCAAGTCGCGACTATTTTTAAATTATGACACGTGAACGCGCCCTGCTTAAATAGGGCTTTGATTCCAATCAGCTTATATGGGTTGCTCAGCAACGGCCGGATGCCTGAGTATGCATGTTTATTACTCAATGATTGAGCGTACCCTTAATCAGATTGCTTTGCCTGCATAAGCAGTATAGGATTAACTAGAGCATTCTGCACTTAAATAGAGTCGATAAGGGATTCTCAAAGGATGAGATATAGTTGATGATCTTGCTATAA